>JAAYSF010000027.1 GCA_012523975.1 Veillonellaceae bacterium | reverse complement strand
TCAGATATTTTTCTTTGATCTTACCGACTGTAGCTATTGTTATCCTCATAATTACTGTCCAGCCGGCATTTCTTCAAAGGTTACCTTAATAGTCATTGTTTTACCATTACGGGTGAATATTACATCTCTCTTGCTGCCGACAGGCTGGGCATCAATAGCCGCCCTGAGTTCGGCAACACTGTTCGTTTCAACACCGGCTACTTTTAAGATTACGTCGCCCTCATGCAGCCCAGCTTTAGCTGCCGGACCATTAGCAGCGATTTGAGCAATATAAACGCCTTTATCGATATTAAGGGTATAGCCATAACGCGCAGCAGTATTTCGATCTAACACGCCTACCCCGAGATAGGCTCGGACAACACGGCCTTTCTCAATAATCGACTCTAAGATCGGCCGGGCTGTGTTAATCGGAATTGCCAAGCCAATACCTTCAACGCCGGCTACTGAGATTTTAGCACTGTTTATGCCTACGACTACGCCATCGGCATTTACTAAAGCTCCCCCCGAATTACCGGGATTGATAGCAGCGTCGGTCTGAATAAGCTGGAATTTCCGCTCGCCAATTTCAATTGAGCGATTCAAGGCGCTGATTACGCCAACAGTGACACTGCCACGAAATTCCATGCCTAGCGGATTGCCGATGGCAATTGCCGGTTCGCCAATTAATAAGCTATCTGAATCACCCAAAACAGCGGTCGGCAATCCGGTTGCTTCCACCTTGACAACTGCTAAGTCAGTTGCAGGGTCACTACCTAATACTTTACCGGTAAATGTCCGTCCGTCGGCCAGCGATACGGTAATCTCCTGGGCATCTTGAACCACATGGTAGTTAGTAGCGATATAGCCATTCGAGTCAAAAATTACTCCCGAACCTGCCCCGCGTTCTACTAGGATTTTACGGTTAAAGAAGTCTCGAACATAAGCTTTATTTGTAATGCCGACAACAGCCGGGCTAACGGCTTGCGCCGCGCGCACAATGGCTGTGTTGCGGGCATCTGATACTTGAGCCTGAGCAGCAGGCTGCTGCAAATTAGGGATAGGAGTAGATGACTGCGGTGCCGGCTTAGCATAATGTCGATTGCCGTAAGCCATTACCAGACTTCCGCCGATAAGTGCGCCAATAAGGGCAACTACTATATATGGTGTCCATCGTTTAATCACAATCTTCACCTTCCTCATTTAGATTTAAACTTGCCAAACGGTCAGGATAAGTCATCTTGAGCATTATATCCCGGCCGACCTTACACTGCTGTTCGGCTAAGATACTGCCTATCGTCGTTTCGGCAAGGTCAGGTCGGTTATTCTCCTGACTTAGATGGGCCAGCATTACTCTGGTGCGGTTTCGCCGCGCCAGTCTGGCCAACAGCCACCCGGCATCATTGTTTGAAAGATGGCCGCGGTTGCTTAAAATACGTTTTTTAAGATACCAAGGATATGAGCCATTCTTAAGCATATCAATATCATGGTTAGCTTCAAGCACCATAATATCCGACAGACTTAAGGCTTTTTTCACGGTTTCAGTTGCAAACCCCAAATCAGTAGCGACACTGCATTTTATGCCACCGCTAAAAAAATTGAAACCAACCGGATCAGCAGCATCGTGTGAAATACTAAACGGTTCGATCTTGACTGTCCCAATATCAAGACTGTCCTCAATGGAGCAGCAGCATTCGTCTGGCAGCACGCTCCGGCAGTACATATTATCCAAAGTTGCCTGCCTGCTATAGACAGGTATGCGATACTTTTTGGTTAAAGTCGGCAATCCATTAACATGATCACGGTGCTCGTGGGTTACCAGCACAGCATCTAGTTTGGCAATATCAGTGCCGACAGCGGCTAACCCCTGTTTAATCCGCCGGGTACTGATCCCTGCGTCTACTAGTATATTCGTTTCTCCAAAGTTTAAGTATACGGCGTTACCGGTACTGCCGCTGGCCAAAACATGAACTTGCATAAAATTCTCCTTTAATAACGGACCTACCCAATATAAATTCGGTTTTTAGACACAAAAATCCTCCCAAAAACCAGTCTTGGGAGGATTAACCACTTATTATAGAGTTGGCATTTTGGCCAGTACAGGCTGTTTTACTCTGTCGGGCAGGGCTGATATAAGAATGTTGGCAATATCTTTAAGCCGTGCTTGGGTCTTGGCCTCAAACCGCAGCGTAAACAGCGGTTCGGTTACCGAAGAACGTATCATAGCCCAACCGTCGTCAAACTCGATCCGCACCCCATCAATCAGATTAGGACGATACTCGGCAAGCCGCTTGGCTAAATCCGCCAGGACAAGCTCTTTGTCATTGCCGGTATACGGCACCCTTATATCGGCTGTCAGAAAGTAGTTAGGAATAGCGTCAACTAGTTTTGCTAGCGAGCCGTGCTCAGCAACAAATTCACATACTTTTAAGCCGGCGAACATGCCGTCATCATAGCCCAGTTCAGTAAAAAAGAAATGGCCGCTGATTTCGCCGGCGAAAAGTGCCTTTTCCCGAATAAATGCTGATTTACTAAAAGTGTGACCAGCCCGAGCCATGACAGGCCGCCCCCCGGCTTTGATAACTTCTTCGGGCACAACCATTGAACATTTGGCATCATAGATAATAGCGCCAGCCTGCTGTTCGAGATAATAGCGGGCAATCAGCACAATGATATCATCATTATCTACCGGTCGGCCGTTTTCATCAACAAAACCGACACGGTCACCGTCACCATCGAAAGCTACCCCAATATCCGCCCCCATTTCGCGCACCTTTTGGCCCAAATCGGTGAGATTTTCAGCAAGAGCCGGATTGGGCGGGCGCTGCGGGAAGGTTCCGTCAGGAGTACAGTAAAGTTCAATAACTTCATAGCCCAAGGCGCGAAATAGCTTCGGCGCAAATTCAGATGTCGCACCATTGCCGGCATCGAGGACTACTTTTAAATTCCCCTTACGTGCTTTGGTCGCTGTATCAGCTATGTAACTAGCTGTAATGTCGGTTTGAGTTATACTTCCTTGTCCTGAAATTCTGGCATCAGTCTCGACCAAGTGTTTAATTTCAATTATATCTTCATCAGTTACCGGCTGCGGCCCAAGCACCAGCTTAAAGCCGTTATAGGGCGCCGGGTTATGCGATGCTGTAACCATAACGCCGCCTGTCGCGCCCGTTATTTTTTGGGCGTAGTAGAAAAGCGGTGTCGCCACGATGCCAATATCGATTACATGACAGCCCGAAGCTGCCAATGTCTCTACAATTATTTTCTTGAGCCGCGGCGTAGATAAGCGTACATCGCCGCCCACTACTACCTTTTGTCCGGTTAGTTTTGTGCCGACGGCAAAGCCAATCTTATGTACCATTCCATCCGTTAAATCAGTTTCGGCGATACCACGAATATCGCAAGCGTGAAAGATTCCCATTTCCTTCTCCTTTTCATCAATAACCCAAAGTATTCGACTTGATACTTCTGCTTTTGTTATTGTAGCACGCTTTATAAACTAACAACAATATCTCGGCACTGTTATGGTCACCAAACTCCTTTGTTATACATAAGATATATTAGAAAACCCCAGTTGCTTGTCATCGGATTCTTACCGCAATCCCATTGAACAAGAATATAGGAGGCTGGTGTAATGCCAGAATGCAAATCACCGATCTGCCAACCGCGTCATTGTTTCAAACTCGAGGAAGCCGCCCCGGCCTTTTGTGCTCCCGCCCTATACTGCGGTAGGGAAATCGAGGTCTGCCTCAACGATTTCCGGGGCCGCTGGTTACTGCTGTTTTTCTATTCTAGCAATTTTACTTTTGTCTGACCTACTGAACTCGCGGCAGTTGCCGACGCATACCCCTGTATTAGAAAACTTGGGGCCGATGCTATTGCCATCAGCACCGACAGTGTGTACTCGCATAAGGTTTTCCATGAAACTTCCCCAAACGCTAGCAAGGTTCAGTATCCGCTGCTTTCCGACCGTAACGGCTGCATCGCCCAAGCCTATGGCGTCTGGGGGCCCAATACCGGCGCTGCCTTCCGCGCTACCTTTATCATCGATCCCCTAGGCCGTATTCGCTGCTATTCGGTCTATCCCCGCGAGGTCGGCCGAAATGTTTGGGAAATTATCCGCACGCTTGAAGGCATCAAATATGGCGAGGCAACCGGCGAAGGCGTACCGGCCGGTTGGGAACCAGGAATGCCTGGTATAAAGCGGGACTTCAGCAAAGTAGGAGAATATTAAGGAGGTAAACTAAGTGCTGATAAGAAGGAGACGGAAAAGGAGAGCCTTTATGCCTTCATTTGATAAGATTGCCAAGGCTTTCCTGGAAGAACTGCGCCAGGCAAGAGCGCAGATGAATACTATGCTTGTCAATCAGGAAACCCTCGTTGGGCAGAATTCAAGAATGCTTGATTTGCTGCAGCAAATCAAAATTAATACAAGCAAACGAGAAGATGAATAAAAATTGCCGCGCAGTTCAATTACTGCGCGGCAATTTTTATTTCTCATAGTTCTTCATATTCCTAACCGCCCACTCCCGCCAAGCTTTGTCGAAAGCCTGATAATCCAAGCCTAGGGAGTTTTTAATGGCTTTATCAATTTTTCGGCCGGCCTTTAATTCATTAATAACCTGGTGCAGGTTGTCTTCACCATGAACTTCGGCGATATAACGGATAGCGGCTAACGACTGACGATAGGCCAAGGCCTGATTAGTCAACTCATCAAATTCACCATCCAGCTGCTCCATCGTAAAGAGCTGTCCGTCCAAGCGGTTATTGGCAGTAATCCATTCATAGTTATTTACCTTGTACTCGACATATTGAGCCAAGCCCTCAGTAAACCAGCGCGGATAGTTGCCGTTAGTCACATGGTCAAACACTAAATGACTGAATTCATGCACCATCGGACCGGAATGAATGAACTCCGCGACCGTATCGCCTTGCTTCATCCATTCATGCGGCGACAAGAGCTGGATAACGCCGCCCCAATATACACCCATTGCGCTTTGGTCGCCCGACCAACCAAATGCTTTGCGAAGTTCAGCTTTGTTATGATACATAACAACAATGGTCTTAGGTGCAGGATTATAACCCAACGCCGACGTTACCGGCTGATAAGCAGCCTCGGCGGCCTCAGCCACCATGTCCACTACATCGATATCGACCGGATTATACTTAATGATAAAATGGTCGGTTTCCCGCGTCATAAGCCCGCGAGTCTCATAATTAATCTTAGCTACCGTAGCTTTTCTAACTAGCGGATACAAGAACGCCTGAGAGCGTGCCGGTATCTGCAAGAGCACCACAGCGGCACAAATTAAGACCATAATTCCGGTAATCAAAGTGATTTCAGTATGTGTTACACTACGCATCCGGCACACCTCCTCACGTAAATTTAGTAAATTAAAAAGGCTCATCTGCAAAATGCATTTGAACCTTCTAGCTCCGGATATCGTTCAGGAACCTATTATAGCATACCGGTATCCCTTTGCCCATGGTACATTATGTTAACATTCTAACAATTTCCACACCGGCGCTTGTCCCAATTCTGGTGGCTCCCGCTGCAATCATGCTTTCAGCATCAGCCTTTGATCGAATGCCGCCTGAGGCTTTAACACCAACGGCTCCTTGCACCGTTTCGCTTAAAAGCTGTATATCAGCAACCGTGGCCCCACCTGGCCCAAAACCGGTCGATGTCTTAACAAAATGGGCGCCACCCTCGATAACCGCTTGACAGGCCCGCCGTTTTTCAGCGTCACTAAGAAGGGCAGTTTCAATAATGACTTTTACAAGCTTGCCGTCGGCCACTGTCACGATCTGCCTGATCTCATCAGTAACAGCTTCCCAGCACCCGCTTTTGGCAGCGCCGATGTTCATCACCATATCAAGTTCATCAGCTTTGCGAATAATTGCTTCTCTCGCCTCAAATGCCTTAACAGTGCTCAAGGTTGCCCCGAGCGGAAAGCCAATTACTGTTGCCACCTTAACACCTGTTCCAAGCAAGAGATGGGCCGCCAAATCAACATATCCGAGATTTACGCAGACGGCCGCAAAGTTATGCTCTGCCGCCTCCCGGCAAAGACGGGTGATATCGTCAACAGTGGCTTGCGGCTTCAATAGGGTATGGTCGATATATTGAGCAAAATTCATAAGTTCGCCTCCTCTATGATAATTTCGCCGATTAATATCAGTTTCCTCTACGTGTTTAATCTCCATAAAGCGCAAAAGAAAAAGTCCGCTGTCGCGGACTCAAAACACTAAACCCTTATGTACACTAAGATACATTCTTCTTTTGACACTCCGGGCATATACCAAAGAAATAGAACTGCTGCCCTGTTAGACGATAAGTGGTACTACTGGCGACTTCTTTAACAAAATTACTTGAGTCAATATGATCAAGGTCATCTACACAGCCACAGCTCATACATCTTACATGAGGGTGACTTGACGTGTTGGCATCATAGCGGAAACTATCTTCGCCAACATTGAGCGCCTGAACCAAGCCAATTCCTTTTAAGATTTCGATTGTTTTATAAACAGTAGCCAAACTCATTGTCGGATACTGGGGCTGCAACTCGCTAAAAATCATTTCAGCGCTTGGATGGGCCTTGGTTGACGCCAGCACACTGTAAATTGCCAGACGCTGCGGTGTAACTTTGAATCCGCTCCCTCTCAGCAAATCGGTAAGCTGCTCTTCCATAAACAAATAAAACACCTGCTTCTTTTAAATTTTAACGACTTGGATAGTCATTATTAATTTGTATTTACTTTTATTCTACTTTCCCAAATAATTATTGTCAAGGAAAAGTACACCTTGCTTCATAACAACTCTTTCTGAGTACAAAAAAGGCTCCGCATTGCTGCGGAGCTTTTTTTACTGAAGAGTCTCCTGCCATTGACCGCTGAATTTATTCTGAGCTTGCGCGATAGCCTGCGGATCGGCAGTTTTAATACTATAATAGCCTTTCTGCTGCATCAAATCGACTATTTCTTTTTGCTGACTGTAAATATCGCCGAGTACCGTCATATAATCACGACGCAATTGATCATTAGTAGCCTCAAGTATAAACGTGTTAACAGATTGCGCCATATGCTTACTTTCATTCAATGCTATTTGTAAGGCGTCATTGTCGGTAAACAGCAAGCCCCGGCCATCAAAGCCCTGCTTATTTTGCTGGTCTTGCTGCTGCTGACTTACTATTTTCTGAGACACATTCCCACCCCTTATTGTAAACTTTTCCCGGCACTTAAATGCTTGCTCATAACGTCAAAATCTTGCTGTGCTTTGCTTGCCACCTTCTGAAAAAGCTGCTTCGTCTGTGTGTCCTCAATATTATGGGCAATGTAATACATAGATTTTATAAAAGCCTGTTCTTTTGTCAAAAAGTCTTCAAGCTGGGTCAATTCTTTATCTGAAAGCATAGAAACCCTCCTTTGCTGATTTCAAAAATAGCATGCACCTACCCAAAGGCGGGTATCCAACCATATTATGGAATGATGTTCTGAAAAGCTTCAGCTAGTACTCAATAGCTGCTTGTCCGACAGCACGGACATCGGGAATAGCAGCTAATTCCTTCATCAAGGCATGCAGCGCCTTATCTTTTTGTTTAGCTTCAATCATAACATCAAGGTCTTTATCACAACATTCTTTGGCAGTTTTCAAAAACTTAGTAAAATCGCGTATGTTGATATAATCAGCATGAGCCCTGATGTTTTTGGCATCTTTAGGACTGGAAAAGTGAATTTTGGGCGGTAACTCCCGCCACGTTGCAAAAATTGCGGGTAGTAGTTCACTCAGGCTTTTGCCATTGTTGCAGCAGACATGATGATGGACATCCAGTACCATGGGAAGCTCTAGTTGGCTGCATAGCTTTAAAACATCGGCTGCATTGTATGATTTATCATCATTCTCAATAATCAGCCGATGTTTTATATTACCCGGTAGTAGGGCAAAGTTATCCTTAAAGCGCTTAAGCGATAATTCCTTATCTTTATATAGTCCGCCCACATGCAGCACGAGCTTAGCTTCGCTTCCCAAGCCCATTGCATCAAACAGGTCGGCGTGATATTCTAAATCCTTTAGTGATGCTGTTATAACTTCAGCTTTAGGACTATTGAGCAGTGTAAAGTGATCGGGATGGGCGCTGACCCTCATTTTGCTATCCTTTATATACGACCCTATTTCTAACAACTGCTGTCTAAATTCCTCTAAATAATCCCAGCCTTCAGCAATCTCATGAGTAGCCAGCGGGATTAACTTGGAGGTAAAACGAAAAACGTAGATTTCATTACCTTTATTATACTTTAAGACTCTAAGTTGATTTTCAAGGTTTACCTTAACCAACCTGCGCAATCTGTTTAGACGGTCTTCTTGCTGGGGAATTTTAAGTAAATTGGTCACCGTAATAGTTTTATTCGGCGAACCTTCAGGTATTTGCAAAGCCATGGCTACATAACCAAAGCGAATTATCATAAGATTCCCCCTGCTACCTTTTTGAGGCACTTTTAACTGACAGATTACGACATAACAGCACAAACTTCGGCTTAAATAGGACAAACGTCTCTTTTTTTTCCATAAATAGTCATATATACTAAAGATAAACAGCCTTGTGAGGTGATAATTTGCGAATCAATTATGCACGATCCGGAATGATCCTTGCGAGCGATGTTGTGGATAGTAATGGCAATCTCTTGCTTGAAAAAGGCATATTGCTGACAGAAAAATACCTCGCCCGTCTCAGACAGCACCAAATAACTGATATATCAATTCAGCATCCTGCACTGGAAAATGCCAAACCGAGCCCCGTAATCTCTGATGACCTTAGACTTGAACTCACTTTATGTTTTCAAGCTTTATATACTATTAAAACTGAAGGAATGCAGACTAGCAAACTACAACAGATGTATTTTCGTCAGTTATATAACGCATCAGATAGTATCATTACCGAAGTTGGGCAAAATATGCCGAATATCCTCAACACCGAAATCCGCAAGCCTACAACCGATGAGGTTACTCATGCCGTAAACGTATGCCTGCTTTCAGTTGTGACCGGACACTACCTTAAGCTCCCCCGTCCGGCACTGCGCGAACTGGCGTTGGGCGCACTCCTGCACGATGTGGGTAAATCGGCAATTCCCTATGTTGACAACAAACCCGTAAACAGCCCCAGTATGCATCCCCACTATGGCCGCGATCTGCTGCTAAAGCATAAGCTTAGTTCGGCTGCTGCCCGGATTGCAGCTGAGCATCATGAGTATTATAACGGCAGCGGCTATCCGCTCGGGATAGAAGGCAAAGCTACTCATCCATTATCAAGAATCGTTTCACTTGCCAATTACTTTGACAATGCAGTAGCAGAGGCTAACGCTGTCGGCAGACCGCTCCATGATATTATCGAGAACCTTTTAGCAAGCAGCGATATACTGTTCGACCATAACACCCTGCGGGCCTTTATTCATACGACACCTATTTACACCCTTGGCAGTATGGTTATCTTAAGCACTGGCCAGACCGGCTATATCATCCGAAATCGGGCCCATTGCCCGCTTCGGCCTATTGTGCGGTTGTACAACAAGACAGGCTGGGATGATCTTGACATGGTTTGCCAGCCAGATATTACAATAATCGATATAATTGAAGAATATCCAGAAAGTGAGCTGGTCAGTTAGATATCAGCTCACTTTTGGTTTTAACGCTATCCTGCCACTTGTTGGAGGCAAACCGCCACCATAGAATGATACTGCGTAAGAAAAAATCACCAACTGTAATATACCAGGCTGCGGTCAAATCGTAATTCCACACAACAACAAACAAATATATCAGCGGCATTCGGAACAGCCAAACACCGGTTATTGTAACATACATCGGCCACTTGGTATCACCGGCGCCACGCAAAGCGCCACCCAAAACATAAGTTATCGCAATCGTCGGCTGTTCAAACGCGGCAATCATAACCAGCATCGAGCCCCAGTATATGACATCGGTATCACTGATAAACAGTGCAGTAAGTCTCTCGGCAAAAAGAAAAAACACCACTCCCATGGCGGTCATGCTCAAGATGGCAATTTTATTGGTCAGCCAGGCATATTGCGCTGAGCGATGCGGCAACCCTTTGCCAATGTACTGTCCGACTAAAGTCATAGCCGCTACCGAAAAGCCAAATCCAGGCATGAAAGATATCGATTCGACCTGAACCGCGATTTGATGGGCCGCAAATTGAATCGCTCCGGCCTTGGCCAACATAAAGGTATAGGCTACCCGGCCGCCTTGCAGCGCCAACTGTTCAAGGCCGGCCGGTACACTGATAGCAACGATTCGCTTGAGAACGGCAGCACGGATTGAAAAAACCTTATGCCAATTAAGCTTAATTTTACCGTTGAACGACAAAACTACCAATACAGCAATTCCGCCAATTAGCTGTGATACTCCGGTTCCCCAGGCAGCGCCGTACGGACCAATGCCCGGCAGTAAATAGCCGTTAATGAGCATAAAGCTAAGCAGCAGCGCAAAAGTATTGCTTGCTGAACTAATATAAAAGGCTGTCTTGGTTTGACCAAGGCCTCGCAACACTGCATTGCCGATCGAGAACACTAGAAAGAATGGTGTAAAAATGAAACCAATCTTTAACAGTGCGCTCCCTAAGCCAGCTACTTCAGGCTCTGCTCCTGTAAGGATAAATAGCGCCGGAGCAATAAAATAGCCAGAAATAGCTAGTAAACTGCCCAGCACAAGCCCTAGCAAAACGGCCTGGCCGGCAACTAAACGAACGTCCTCCCAGTTACCGGCGCCAGATTCCCTGGCGACAATGGACGCCGCCCCTGTTCCGACTGCCGCGAACACCATGGCTGAGGAAAACTGCACCATGGCCGATAAGCCAACTGCGGCTAAGGCCACCGCACCAAACTTACCGACCATAGCGGTCACGCTAACATTTACAACCATAATCCAGAACATTTCCAGCACAACCGGCCAAGCTAACTTTAGTATTTTACGACGCATATATTTATTTACATTAACGATCATCAATCCCCCGTAACTCTTTACGCTTTAACAAGATAAATTCCGATAAAATAGGCTAACATTTCTATGATATAATAAATACTATTAATTGCAAAGATGGTGAAAAAATAATGATTTTAACCGATATACCGGCAATAATTGCCCGTGAACTGGGCGTAAAGGTTCATCAAGTATCAGCAACAATCGGGCTCTTAGACGATGGTAACACGGTGCCGTTTATCTCGCGATACCGCAAAGAGGTTACCGGCGAACTCGATGAAACGCAAGTCCGAACCGTTGAAGAACGCTTGCAATACCTCAGAAATTTCGTTAAGCGCCAGGAAGAAATCCTCGCCAGCATCGAAGATCAAGGCAAACTTACACCAGATTTAGCTGCTGCAATCGGGGCCGCGCAAAAACTTCAGGAGCTTGAAGACCTCTATCTCCCCTACAAGCCGAAAAAACGGACCCGTGCTCAAATTGCCCGGGAAAAAGGACTAGAGCCATTGGCCGAAATCATTCTGGCGCAAGATACCAGCGAGCAATCCCTAACTGAAATCGCGGCCGGTTTTATTAATGCCGAGCATGAAATTAATGATGCTGAAACAGCGCTCGCCGGAGCCAGCGATATAATCGCTGAAATGGTTACCGAACGGGCCGACATCCGGGCCCTCATGCGCAATCAACTTTGGCAGAACGCCGAACTTAGCACAGAATTAGCAGTATCCGAGGAAGAAGGTAAAGACTTCCTCGCTTATAAGGAATATAAAGAGCCGGTTAAACGGATGCCTTCCCACCGCATTCTGGCTGTTAACCGCGGTGAAAAGAAGGATATCCTAAAAACACATCTATTAGTTTCCCATGACTATAATATTAATATGATTGCTAAGCGCATTATCACCAGGCCGTCACTATACAGCGATTTCCTAACCACAGCCATAGCCGACGGTTATAAACGCCTGCTCTTCCCGGCCCTAGAACGGGAAATTCGCGCCCAATTGACTGAAAGCGCCGAAAAGCAGGCTATCAGGGTATTCGGGCTTAATCTTAAACAGCTGCTCTTACAGCCACCGCTTGCCGGCCATACCGTGATGGGCCTGGATCCTGGTTACCGGACAGGCTGCAAAATGGCTGTGATAAACCGAACCGGGACGGTTTTAACGACCAATACTATTTACATAACAAAGAGCGCAGCCGAACGTCAGCAGGCGGCTACAATCGTTCTCGATGCGATAAAAAATCACAACATCACACTAATCGCTATCGGCAACGGTACTGCTTCCTATGAAACAGAAGAGTTCGTCGCTCAACTAATTAATGAACATAACCTCTCGGTACACTATCTTATCACTAATGAAGCTGGCGCCTCAGTCTACTCGGCCTCAAAGTTGGCTAAAGATGAACTTCCCAATCTTGATGTCTCGCTGCGTGGGGCAGTATCTATTGCCCGCCGCGTACAAGACCCATTGGCTGAACTGGTAAAAATCGATCCGAAATCAATTGGCGTTGGTCAATATCAGCATGATGTAAACCAGAAAGAACTTAGCGGTGCCCTGGATACAGTCGTCGAATCAGCCGTTAACCATGTCGGCGTCGAGCTTAATACCGCCTCGATTGAGCTTCTTAAGCATGTTTCTGGCGTCAACGCCAGTGTTGCCAAAAACCTTGTAGCTTACCGTGATGAAAATGGCTCCTTTACCAACCGCCGTCAACTCATGAAAGTCCCGCGGCTGGGCAAGGCCGCCTTCGTACAGTGCGCCGGGTTCTTACGCCTTAAAGATGGCGAAAATCCTCTTGATAATACCCCTGTTCACCCCGAGTCATACGAACTAGCCGAACATATCCTCGCCAAACTCGGTTTTACTCTGGATGCGCTTAAAAATCAGCAGAAAGCTGTACAAGAAAAAGCCCAGACTGCAGATGCTGCCAAGCTGGCCGCCGAGCTTAACGCCGGCGAACCGACGGTGCGTGACATCCTCGATGCCTTAGCTAAACCCGGCCGTGACCCGCGCGAAGATTTGCCGACTCCCTTAACCCGCAAAAATATCGTTAAACTGTCAGAGCTAACTCCCGGTACGATTGTCAAAGGTACCGTCCACAATGTTATCGACTTCGGCGTTTTTGTTGATATCGGCATTAAGACTAATGGCCTTATCCACCGCTCGGAGCTCAGCTATAAGCCATTTCGCCATCCTCTCGACATAGTTTCGGTTGGTGATATTATCGATGTCGTCATCTTGAGTGTCGATGAAAACCGCGGCCGAATTGCTCTTAGCCTAAAGCAGGTGCCACCGAAATAATTATAAAATAGTCACATTTTTACGGTAACCTGCATAACTTATTATGTAATAACTTATTTGGAGTGTTGCATAATGACGTGGCTATTGCTTTTTATATTATCAACCTTTTTATTTGGCGCAGCCTTTTTCACTGCTGCCAGGACCGGCATATTAGGCCTTTGGCTGCTGACCGCAGCATTAGGTTTCTTCGCCGCCGTTAGCTACGTTAAGCTTCGATATCCAAATGCTCAACAGCACAATAACGAAAAATAAAATCCGGCCGTATTGGCCGGATTTAGTTTTACATATCTTTTTTGTTGTTGCGAAGTTTGGTCCACAGATAACGAATCCCCATAAAGATGGCCGCCAGAATGATAACATTGAATATCATACCCAAAATTGTGGCAAAGCCTTCCATAGCGCCAAATCCGAGCATACTGCTCAGCATACTGCCCATCAGCATGCCGCCGGCAAACATACCGGCACCACGCATAAAACCGCCTGATGCTTGCTGCTGTGCCGCTTGCTGCGTACCAGGCTTTGCCTGGCTGGCCGGAGCTTTATTGCTATAGCTGCTGCTTGGCGCCGACGGTTTATAATTTGAACCAGACGGAGCAGCTTTCTGACTGGGAGCCCCTTTAGGTATTGATGACCCAATCGAGGGTCTGGGTTTGGAGAATGATTTACGTGAACCGCCAATTGCTGCAAATGAAACTGAAGTGAATGCAAAGACAAATATTAGTGCTAATGCCAGAATCTTTTTCATTTCTTACTCCTCCTTGTATGCTTTAACATCTTCGGGAAAGGCATATATAGCCGCTAGATTAGGCAGCTCACCCGCTAAATACCTATCAATATCATGGACATCAATATAAAAGGAACACTGAACCTCTAAAAAACCTTGCTCGCGGCCTTGGCTAACATTTCTAATCTCCATCAGCCGCTCTCTGAGATTCAGGCATTCTTCTCTTGATGCAGTAACATCAAGTGTAACGAGAGGCACCCCATATTCCCGCAATACTTCCTGAAGACTCAACCTTTCCGACACTTGTTCTGCCCCTTTCCTTTTGTTCTTAGTATCTACGCGATTGCAGATATTGAACCCAAAAAGTTCCTATAAAGCAGTTTTTATACACAAAACGAGACTTTTGCATGACTAAAAAGTCACCTAAGTCTCGTTAATTGACAGCTATGTCAATGACAATGCCAGGCGAAACCGCCGCGAATGTTGACATTGTCTTGCTAACTACTCCCTGTAGATGCATATAACAGCATTGTATAATGACTTTACGGAAAAGTCAACCAGTTAATCAGAACGCCAATTCTCACCTCATATACTATTCGACACTAATTATAAATTGATAATGTGGCTGGCCGCCGTAGTACAATTCGACAACCTTGTCAGGATACGCTCCGGCTAGCTTTTCTTTTAGCAGTTCAGCAGTTTGGTCGCCTAGACCTGCTCCATAATAAAGACTGATTACTTCGCTATCAGCTTTAATAATTGCAGCCACCGTGTCGGCGAGCGCTGCCTCGATATTCTCAGCATCGGCGATAACTTGGTTTCCAATTGTTCCAATATAGCGCCCGGCTCTTATCTTGCGCTCATCTACCTTACTATCGCGCACAGCAATAGTTACTGCTGCTGCGTTGACAAGCTCAAGTCGCTGCTTCATCTTAGCAACATTGTTTTCGATGGTATCACCGGGCGTAAAAGCCATAATAGCCGCTAACCCCTGAGGCACATTAGCAGACGGGACAATCTCGACCCTGTCGCCAACCAGCTTTTTCACCTGCTCACAGGCTAACATGATATTTTTATTATTCGGCAACAGGATATACCGCTCGGCGTTACCGCTATGAATGGCATCCATAAAATCCTCGACCGGCGGATTCATAGTCTGCCCGCCTGAAATAACAAGGCTAGCGCCTAACTGACGCATAATCCCCTCTAGCCCCTCGCCCGGCGCAACGCTGATCACTGCTAGCGATTCTTTAGCAAGCATCGGTGTAATTACATGGCGATGCTGATCAGCCATATTATCGATTTTAATATCATGCAGCGTGCCCCATGTTACCGCTGATTCTAAAACGGCACCGGGGTGGGCGCTGTGAATATGTATTTTGATCATATTGCCGCTTTCGGCTATGACTAGCGAATCGCCCATTGCTTCAAGCTGTTGGCGAACTTCGGCGGCAGTTACATTAAATGGCTTAACAATAAACTCGGTGCAATAGGGATGGACGGTATCAAATGCAGCCGGTACATTAAACATGGTCAGAGCAGCATCGAAATTAGCCTCTGGTCCGGCATATGTTCCGTCAAGTCCCTCCAGACAGCCGATTAAAAAGACAATAAGCCCCTTGCCCCCGGCGTCAACAACACCGGCTGATTTAAGGACAGGCAGTAATTCAGGCGTTCTGGCCAGTTCTTCTTCCCCGGCAGTAATGGCCTGCTGTAAAATTTCAGAAAACGCAAGGTTCTCCCGTACAGCCCGCCGCGTCCCTTTGGCTATTCCTTTAGCAACCGTTAGGATAGTGCCTTCAACCGGTCGTGACACAGCCCGATAGGCGTAAAGAACTCCATACTGAAAGGCCTTGCCGATTTCTGAAGAGACTGCTTGTTCCTTGCCTGCCAGACCACGGGCAATGCCCCGGAAAATTTGAGCAAGAATAACGCCGGAGTTACCCCGGGCGCCCATAATAGCGCTGTCAGCAGCCCGCTTGGCTACCGCGCCGATACCGCCATCCGGGGCTTCTTTTAGGGCCCTTGCCACGGCGCCCAATGTCAAGAGCATATTAGTACCGGTATCACCATCAGGCACCGGAAATATATTTAAACTATTAATATATTCATGTTGGCGCAAAAAAGTATTGTACGCACCAATAACCATCCGCTTAAAGTCATTGCCTGATATGAGTTCGCTTGTTACTACCATTAGCATACCTCCTAGCTGGCCTGCATAATAACACAATGCTGTGTACTAGCATAGCGCTCCGGCTTTAGTTCTTGACCTGATAAATAAGACCTATAAGCCCCGGTCCGAGGTGCGTGCCTAACACCGAACCAAGTTCACTCATGACAAGCGGAGTGCCGGGATATAGCTCCATAATCTGTCTGGCTATTCCTTCAGCTTCATCTTGACAATTAATATATCCTACACCAATATATGCTAACCGTTCCTGTCTTTTTAATTCATCGACCATACGGCTAACCGCCCGCGACCTTGTCCTCACCTTATCAAGCACCGCCACTTTGCCTTCTGCTAAATATAATAAGGGCTTAATCTGCAATATGGTACCAAACATAGCTGCCGCTCCGCCGATACGCCCGCCTTTATGCAGATTCTCCAGTGTATTGGGAACAAACATTGTATAGGTTAAGCTGGCCAGCCGGGCTAAATGCCTTGCAATATCGTCAAGGTTGTGTCCGGTGGCAGCCATTTCTAAAGCAGCCTTGGCCATTTGTATCATTCCAATAGCTGTCGTTCCTGAATCTACAACGCTGATATTCTTAGCATCTACCATATTGGCCGCCGCTTGCGCGCTCCCTACAGTACCGCTCAGTCCGCCGGAAAGCGTTATGACAACAACTTGGTGACCGGCCGCGATTAATGGCTCAAATACACTAATGAAATCACCGGGGGACGGCTGCGAAGTCTTAGGGTGAACACCTTTCGACTTAGACAGCGCGAAGAGTTCAGAATTAGACATAAGATTCTCGGGCCACTCTTGGCTGCCGATAATTACTTTTAGTGGTACAACATGAAGATTGTCGTGGCGCCCCAGCATTTCTGCCGACACTTGCGCCGTACTGTCTACTACAACATGAATCAAGGCAATTCTCCTTCAATGTTATCAAGTATATTTTACCAAAATGTCAGATTTAAATATACAGCTTTTCGCCAAAAGTCCGGTTTACTGAAATCTTATGCAGTCCACAACATGATAATAACCATGCTTAACGAAGGAGATGGAAAAGAAATGGCGAAATATCTAAAAAAATGCCAATCTATGCTAAATATAAAAGTTCTTTTTGTAGAGGCAAAACCGGGCTATTTAACAAAGCGCACCTTAGTTGTGCTATCTTTGTTTAGCCTGTTACTAGAGGAGTAATTATGGAAAAAAAACTACTTTTTGCCTTAGACATCGGCACCCGAAGCGTTGTCGGCCTAGTCGGTGAACAACTTGAAAACAGCATATCGATTGCAACGGTAGAACGCCTAGAGCACCATACCAGAGCCATGCTTGACGGGCAAATTCATGATGTGCCCGAAGTAGCCGGCATCCTTAGCTCACTCAAAGAGCGGCTTGAGCAATCAACCGGACCGCTCACCAAAGTTTCGGTAGCGGCAGCTGGCCGCGCCTTGTACACAATTGCAGCTAGCGCTGAAATCGAAGTATCAGCCAAGGGCCTCCTTGCTGCTGACGACGAACGAGCTCTCGAGCTGACTGCCATTCAATCTGCCCAGCACCAGTTGGCTACCTCGGATACTCTAGACGACCCGTCGAGTTACTATTGCGTTGGTTATAGCGTAGTTAACTTTTCCTTAGACGGAACCAACTTTAAAACATTGGTCGGTCAACGCGGCAAATCTGCAGGAGTAAAAGTTATTGCCACCTTTTTGCCCCGCCAGGTAATAGATTCACTGCAGGCGGCTTTGGAGAAAACCGGCCTTGAGATGTCAAACCTAACTCTAGAGCCTATTGCCGCCATTAACATCCTAATTCCTTCCACTATGCGCCATCTAAACATAGCCTTGGTCGATGTCGGCGCAGGCACCTCCGATGTCGCTATAACCAGAGACGGTTTGATTGTTGGCTATGGTATGGTACCTTGCGCTGGCGATGAAATAACCGAAGCTCTGTCGAAAAAGTATCTCTTGGATTTTAACGTAGCCGAAAAGGTTAAGCGCCAACTTAGCAGTGCTAAAACTAAAAAGGTTTCGTTCAAGGATATTTTAGGCTGCACTCAAAAGATGACCGCCAAGGAAATTTGCAGCGAAATTGTAACCAACGTGGCTGAACTTGCTCAGGCCATAGCCGCCCAAATTTTTGCTCTAAACGCAAATGCCCCCCAAGCCGTACTGCTGATCGGCGGAGGTTCTCTTACACCAATGCTGCCTGAAGCCTTAGCCGAAGCGCTTGATATTCCGGTGACAAGAATCGCTGTCCGCCGCCCCGACAGTATCGAAGGTATCGAAAACATCCCACCGCAGCTCATGGCCCCTGATGGCGTTACCCCTCTAGGAATTTTAAAACTCGCCAGCAGTAAAACACTTAATTTTGTTAATGTCACCTTGAACGGCCGAGCACTGCATCTCTTTAACCTAGGTCAACTGACGGTAGCCGACGCCCTGCTCGCTGCAGGCATCAATATCCGCAACCTACAAGGCCGGCCCGGAATGGGACTAACAATTACGGTAAACGGCAAAACCAAGTTTATACCCGGTACCCATGGCAAACCCGGTTGTATTCATTTAAACGGCGCTCCGGCAGCCTTTACGGACCGCATCAATGAAAACGACGATATAACCGTAACTAAGGGAATTGACGGCGCAAGCCCGACCCCGACTGTACACGAGGCCGTCACCATTCCAACGCCTATTACTGTAATAATCAATAACCAAAGCTATGAAATCTCCCCTATTATTAAAGTTAACGGCAATACGGTTTCAGCCGATACCAAACTTGCCGACCGGGATCAGGTTGACTGTCTGATGCCAAATACTTTACGAGAAATTCTGACGCTAACCGGCAATGAAATTAAACCAGAGTACTATAAATATCATGTCAACAATACCGAACGCAGCTTTGCCGTTTGGCCGAACTTAACATTAAATGCCAAACTAGCCAAAACTGACAGCACAATCTCCGATGGAGACATCATCCAAATAATCAAAGGCCGCCCACCGACTCTTAAAGAAATCTTCGGCATTAAAGAGGCTGCTGAAACGGCTGTTAATGTCATTTTTAATGGTACAAAGTGCCGAGTTCCTACTCATCGACATACCTTTATCGTCAACAATAAATTAGCCGATTTGAACAATACACCAACACCCGGCAGTTTTATCGAATACTCCTGCATTGAACAGCCAAATCCGATGGTAACCGATGTTCTTTTGATAGCTGAATTTAACCCCTGCAATTTGCCGCCCGGAACCTCAGTTGATATTCTCCTTAATGGTCAGCCGGCTGAATATACCGCTCTAATAAAAGATGGTGATACAGTTGATATCGTCATTTCAAATCCAACGACAAAAAATTCCGCAGTGTGACACATATCACATCATGCTTTAACGTATAGCGTTATAATGAGCTTAACAACACAAGTTAAAGGGGGATACAAAATGTTTTGCTATCAATGTGAACAAACTGCCGGCGGTACCGGCTGTACTAAGGTTGGCGTGTGCGGTAAAAATCAGGATATTGCTGCGTTGCAGGATACTTTGATCTTTGGCCTCAAAGGAATTGCCGCGTACGCTCATCATGCCCGCGAATTAGGCGCGCGCGACGAACAAGTCGACGCTTTCATGCATGATGCCCTCTTCTTTACTTTAACAAATGTAAACTTTAGCCTTGACCGCCATCTTGAAATGGTTTTAAAATGTGGCGAGATTAACCTGCGTGTCATGGAACTCCTTGATAAAGCAATTGTTGACCGTTATGGTTCTCCCGTACCGGCCCAAGTAGCTACTGGCTCGAAAGCCGGTCATGGGATACTTATCACCGGTCATGATTTCTTAGATCTCGAAGAGCTGTTAAAACAGACTGAAGGTAAAGGCATAAATATCTATACTCATGGCGAAATGCTGCCGGCTCATGCCTACCCTGAGCTTAAAAAATATCCGCACCTTGTTGGTAATTGGGGTACTGCTTGGCAGAATCAACGCAAAGAATTTGCTGAGTTCCCTGGCGCAATTGTCATTACTACTAACTGTGTAATGCCTGTCCTTGAAAACTCACCATATAAAGATCGCATCTTTACCCGCAGCGTAACCGGCATTGAAGGCGGACAGCATATTGAAGGCCGCGACTTCTCAGCTGTAATCGCCAAAGCTCTGGAGCTGCCTGCACTGCCCGATAAAGAAGGCGAACATACCCTTACAACCGGTTTCCACCACAATGTAATCTTAAGCTTGGCTGACAAAGTTGTTGAGGCTGTAAAAGCTGGAAAAATTAAGCGTTTCTTCCTGATTGGCGGCTGCGACGGCGCTAAGCCAGGCCGTAACTACTATACTGAATTGGCTAAAAAAGTACCAAAAGACTGTATAATCCTAACAGTTGCCTGCGGTAAATATCGTTTCAATCACCTTGACTTCGGCGACATTGACGGCATTCCGCGCCTCTTAGACCTCGGTCAGTGTAACAACGCTTACTCCGGAATCCAAGTAGCCGTTGCTTTAGCTCAAGCCTTTAAATGTGAGGTTAATGATCTGCCGCTATCCATAATCCTGTCCTGGTACGAGCAAAAAGCAGTTGCAATCTTACTGTCGCTCTTGCATCTCGGCATCAAGAACATGCGTCTCGGCCCGACTGCACCGGCCTTCTTGACCCCTAATGTCCTTAATGTTCTAAATGAGAAATACGGCCTGCAATTAATCACAACTCCTGATGATGATTTGAAAGCGATCCTCGGTTAGAAAAAATCCCGGCGCGAATGCGCCGGGATTTTTAATTCTCCTTATGGTATCAGCCGCAGCAGCTGATCTGGTTTTATCAATACCACCCTATTACCGGCAAAATCAATCAAGCCGTCCTTTCTCATAGCCGTCAGCGTTCTTGTCACTGTCTCGCGCGTAGTTCCAACCAAACTTGCTAAATCCTGCCGCGATAAATCAAGCATTATTTCGATGCGGCCGGCATTAGACCGTCCCTGTTCATTTCCTAAGCGCAGCAGGACTTCGGCCGTCCTAGCCATAACATCATTAAGCGCTAGGTTTTTAATCTTCTGCTGGGCATATAATAGCCGCTGGCTTAAGGCCTTTATCAGTTCAAGCGCTAAAAGGTTGTTGGCTAACACCAACTTTTCAAGATCAGCATTCTTAATAATTCCGACTGTCGAATCTTCGGCTGCAACTGCCGTAGCCGGATATTGACGGCTATTAAACAGTAGTACTTCAGCAAAAAGATCGCCGGGACCTAATATTTTGATGATATGCTCGCGGCCATCATCAGTCATTTTCAGGATTTTAATCTTACCGGTTTTTATATAATAAAAACCCTCGCCATTATCACCTTCAAAAAAGACAACAACCCCTTTACGGTAACACCGTTCAGTTGTTACTTCATGAATTTGCTGCAGCAAACTATCCGGCAAACCGGCAAATATTGGTATATTCTTCAAATAGCTAAAACAAATATTTTCCTTAGCCATATTTTCCCCTATACCCATTCAATCATATTTACTCTTAGTTTACCACACTTTACCAAACTTGCCTATATATTAGAAACCAAGCTTGCGCTTATGCCTCCCAAATTTATTAATATAAGACTCTGATAGAGGTAGAAATTCCCGGATCTAATGATCCGGGAATTCTTTTACAGTACCTCCAAGCGAGGAAGTTACTACCACTACAGGATCGAGCGCCTTAAATCTTGTGTCTTCAAGTGCTGTAAGAGCAGAGCGCAACTCAGCAATTTGTTCTTCGAGGATTGCTTGAGTGTAACCGTAGCCTTCTAACTTAGCCATGGCTTCCTCAAGCTCGGAAATCTTAGCATTATATTCTTGATGCAGTCGCACTATCTCCAATCCGCTTTTGACATTCACTGGTAACGCTCCTTATATTACAAGGTAATTTTTAAAGTTGCTTTACCGTTATTATAGCCAGATGCCGATTGGATATTCAATTCTTAGTATTTAGAAGGTGCTTGCCGGCAATACCAGGTTTCGTCATTTCTTCCGGCGAAAGGATAATATTCATAGCAGCTTCTGTTAGCAGACCTTTTTCCAAAATAAGCTGCCGGACAGGACGGCCGGTCGTATACGCTTCTTTAGCCAGTATCGATAAATTCTCATAGCCGATATGCGGCAGGAGAGCGGTTATAATGCCGACACTTCTATCCAGCCATTCTTCGCACTGGGCCTCATTTGCTTTAACAGCTTTAACACAAAGATTATTGAAGGTATTAACCGCATTTGTCATATAGGCCATTGAATTAAAAATATTAAAGGCCATAACAGGCTCCATTACATTAAGCTCAAACTGACCATTTTCTACGCCTAAGGTTACCGCTAAATCATTGCCGATAACTTGGTAGCATGTCTGATTGAGAACTTCAGGAATTACAGGATTAACTTTACCTGGCATAATTGAAGAGCCTGGCTGCCGGGGTGCCAGATCAATTTCATGCAGGCCGCAACGCGGCCCTGACGCCATAAGCCGAAAATCATTTGCCATCTTAATCAGCACAAGAGCCGTAACTTTTAGTGCTGATGAGACATCGGCAAAAGCGTCGGTATTGTTAGTAGCATCAATCAGATTTTCAGCGGTTGAAAACGGTTCGTCGGTAACCTGAGACAATTGTTTAGCAACTTCTTTTATATATTCCGGTTCCGCATTTAGGCCGGTGCCAATAGCAGTTGCGCCCATATTAATGGTATACAGTCGCTGAAGCGCGCCTTCCACCCGGCCGGCTCCGCGCCGGACAGCTGATGCATAAGATGCAAATTCCTGACCAAGTGTTATCGGAATAGCATCTTGCAGGTGGGTTCGGCCCATTTTGAGGATACGCTTAAATTCTACGGCCTTTTCATCAAGAGCGTCGGCTAAATTGCGAAGCGCAGTTATAAGTACACGGCCCTTCCGAATGGCACAGACTTTTATGGCGGTTGGAAAAGCATCATTGGTTGATTGAGCCATGTTAGCATGGTTATTGGGTGAAATTCGCTCATAATTGCCCTTACGATCGCCGATGATTTCAAGCGCCCGGTTACAAAGCACCTCATTCATATTCATATTTATTGAAGTTCCGGCACCGCCTTGGATAGGATCGACCGGGAACTGATCATGAAACTTCCCGTGGATAATCTCATCGGCAGCTGCAATAAGAGCCTCGCCAATTGTTTTATCCAGACGACCTGTCGACATATTAGCTTTAGCCGCTGCTTTCTTAACCATGGCATTAGCTATAATAAAGTCCGAATCAAGCTTTTGGCCGGTAATTTTAAAATTCTCCATAGCTCGCATTGTTTGCACGCCATAATAGGCATCATCGGGTATTTGTAATTCGCCCAAAAAATCGTGTTCCAGCCTCATACTCAACACCCCTTTTTTATTTTCAGAGTCCTTGGTCTCTTTTCTTAACGTTAGCTTATCACTAGCAAAAGCTTTGTATACACTATTAAAATGAGCCTATTTGTTACTAATGGTTATTCATCCCATACCTTATAGCCACTAATTGCAGATTAATTGATAATTATACTAAGCAATAAGCTATACTAAAAACCTTATAACATTTCTGTTAATTTTGTTTTATAAATAAACAAAAATTTACCCAATAAGCCAAAAGCAGCAAAACTGCGCAAGTGCGCGGTTTTCTGATTATAAACTAGTTTAAATCCATAAGTTTGCTGCATTCTTTAACGCTCATAATATTGCCATTGACCTTAATCATCGGGGGACGGCGGCGATTGATATCTCTAAGAAAACTATTTCTAAAGCAAATTCGGTCTTTGCGTTCTAGCTCATTATCACCATTTAGTTGTTTATAAGCTATAGCTATCGCATTAATGATTCTTACCGCCCGTGCTTTATCATGCGACTCCGCGGCTACCCGAATAAAAGTTCTGATAGCCATGCTTTCAGGCTTTGTCGGATCAGTTGTCTTACGCAGCATCAGCAGCCGCGACGACCGTTCGTATTCTACGTCCTTGGTAGATATCGACTGAAACCCTGATGCCTTAAAAAGCAGTTGGATCATTTCGCACAAAAATTCGCCAATAGTACATCTCCCTAACAGTCTTTTCTTAATTTGGGATGGCATTTTCATGGCCCCGCGTAAAAAAGCCCAATTTATCTGCCCGGCTTTATTGTGCCACTTGTCCTGATCTATCGGATCAAACTGCACCTGAATTAGGGCCCGCTCGTGGCCGCTTATTCCCTGGGCTATTTTAAAAAGCATCTCGGCAGTACCCGACTCACCTTCGGTATTAAGGGAAAAAATGTCCTGACGCGTGTACTTCATTTCGCATACGGCAGCCTCGAGATGACCAAAGTCAGTCGGCAAGTTAACTTTTTCAATAGTAGCATTCGGCCAAACACTGTGGATTTTGAATTTTAAATTCGGGACTAGCCGTTTAGGACAGATAAGGTAATAGTTGACATGACCATTTTTTAGTTCGGTTTCCCAAGTAATATGATCAGGCATGTTAAACTGAATACCCCGACGTGAAAATGAAATACGAGCAGATAGCGGCTGGTATAGTTCGGCAATCGCTTTTGCCAGATCTAAAGAGTATTCATCGTTTGAATGACCATTCGGAACAATTTTGAGGCAAACAAGATGGTCTTTCAAAATTCTTATATACCCCATTTCTCTCCCTCACTTCTAATCACCCGATAGTTTATTCATCCTATTCAGCATGCCGGCCTAGGGTAACTCATCTACGGTTTACCGCCTGTCATTTTGTCATATAAATAAAAAAATACAGCCCGTTTAAGGGGCTGCTATCAGATGGCTATTTGCTTACTTCTTTGCACTTACTGAGCGGTCAAAAACCTGACCGCGGGCCAGTTTTTTGGCAGCAATCGTAATTTTTAATATCTTTTCAAACTTTTTAAGCAAGTCAGCTTCTTTGACAGTAACAATGGATATTGCGGTACCGCTTCGCCCCGCCCGGCCTGTCCGCCCTACACGGTGAAGGTAGATCTGCGCTGTTTCAGGCATGTCAAGGTTAAAAACATGGGTAATGCCCGGTATATCTAGACCGCGCGCAGCAAGATCCGAGGCTACCAACAGCTTAATATTGCCCTTGCGAAAAGCGTCAATCGCCGCCTTCCGTCCATGCTTATCAGCATCACCATGAATTGCTGCGGCCTTTAGGCCATGGTAGTTGAGTTTTTCCACCATTGTTTCAATATTATCGCTTTTGTTTATAAACACAAGCGCCCGTTCAATCTTCAGATGCCCAACCAATTTACGCAGCATTTCAATCTTATCACGCTGCTCGGCCACAAGATACATATGGCTAATATCCTGCGGAACATTAGCTTGACCTTTAGCGCTTATTACCCCAGGCTCCCGCATTAGGTCCTTTGCCTTATCTAAGACAGGGCCCGGCATCGTCGCTGAAAACATCATAAGCTGGCGGTCGCGCAAGGTCGTCTTTATTACTGCTTTAACACTGTCTATATTATTATCATCGAGCAGCCGATCAGCCTCATCCAGAATAATGGTCCGGACAGCGGGAGCCGATATCTTTTTCTTTTGAATAAGCTCCAATATCCGTCCACTTGATCCCACGATAATATGCGGCTTATCTTTCAATTTTTCAATTTGACGAGCGACATTAACATTGCCGATAATCAAGGCTGATTTTACCGGCAATTCCGCTTTAACGGCTAAATCTAAGATTTGCTGATGAATCTGGCTGGCTAATTCATGCGTGGGTGCTAAAATTATCGCCTGCGCTTCCCGCTTAGAAGTATCAACCTTCTGCAGCAGCGGCAGCAGATAGGCCAATGTCTTGCCTGTTCCTGTTGGCGTATTGAGGAATACTTTCGTTTTAAAAAACAGGCATATAACTTTGAAAACTTCCGTGTTAGAAATTTGAAGGCAATCAATAACCTTAACCAGCTTCTGACATATGCATTAGGATTTG
>JAAYSF010000026.1 GCA_012523975.1 Veillonellaceae bacterium | reverse complement strand
TTAGTGTGCCAGAATTTATATATATAAAAGTTCTGGCGACACAGGCGCAAGCCGGGTTTCTAATTAGCTAATTAAAAAATCACGAGATAAATGGATAAATTATGTCCATTAGGATAATAAGTAAATTAACTACTAATAATAGACATAAGTAACATGTATGGGGGAATGAAATTGAAAGCATCATTATTCATAACCTGCATTGCAGACCTCATGTATGCCGACGTAGGGAAAAGCGTAGTTAATGTGCTTAAACGAAGCGGGGTACAATTGGACTTTCCGGAAGGCCAAACTTGCTGCGGTCAGCCCGCCTTTTCAAGCGGCTACTACAGAGAGGCAACTAAAGTAGCTAAAAAAGTTATTGAGGTCTTTGAAAGAAGCGAATATGTTGTTATGCCATCAGGATCTTGTGCAGCAATGATTCACCATGGGTACCCAACATTATTTCGTGATGATCCGGTTTGGAAGAAGAAAGCTGATGAGTTTGTTCACAAAAGTTATGAGTTTTCGCAGTTTCTTGTCGATGTATTAGGGATAACCGAAGTAGGCGCTACCTTCAAAAAAAGGGTGACGTACCACTCCAGTTGTCATATGACGCGCATCCTTGGCGTTGAAGAACAGCCCAAAATCCTGCTTAAGAATGTAAAAGGCATTGACTTTGTCGAACTTCCCTATGCCTTTGACTGCTGCGGCTTTGGTGGGACATTTTCCATGAAACTGGCAGATATCTCGGGGGCGATAGTTGAAGAAAAGGTTGATAATATTATCTCGACTGGAGCCGATGTTCTGGCAGGGGCGGATCTTACTTGTTTAATGAATATAGGCGGCCGACTAAGCCGCCGGGGCAGCAAGATAAAAGTAATGCATCTGGCTCAAGTCCTAGATCAAGGAGTGTGATGGTAAATGCATATTGAGCCGAGCTTTCGCAAGCGTTATAAAAAAGCACTCAGTGACAAAACCATGCTTAAGGCCGTTAAACTGGGTACTGGCCGGTTGAGAGGAAACCGTGCCAATGCCATTGATGCGGTAGGCGTTGAAAAGTGGCTGGCTTTTCGCGATCGGGCTGAGGCCATTCGTCTTCATGTAATACAGCATTTAGATCAGTATCTTGAGCAGATGGTTGATAACGTTCTTAAAAAAGGCGGTCATGTTTGTCTAGCCAAAACAGGCGAAGATGCTGTTAAATATATTACTGAATTAGCGAAAAAGAAAAATGCCAAAACTATTGTAAAATCCAAGTCAATGGTTACTGAAGAGATTCACCTCAATCCGGCGCTTGAGCAGCAGGGCTGCAAGGTTATTGAGTCCGACCTTGGTGAATGGATAATCCAGCTAGCTGGAGAAACACCCTCGCATATAATTGTTCCAGCCATGCATAAAAACAGATTTCAGGTAGCTGACCTTTTTAATGAAGTGAGCTCCAATAAGATTCCGGCTGAAGTCCAGAAATTATGTCAGTTTGCCCGAGAATACTTGCGGGAAAAGTTTCTTAATATTGATATGGGCATAACCGGCTGCAATTTTGCCGTAGCTGATCAAGGCGCTATTACAATCTGTACTAATGAAGGAAATGCCAGACTTGTATCTCTGTTATCCCCTACCGTGGTCACTGTAATGGGTATGGAGCGTATACTCCCAAGCGTAGAGGAACTGGCAGTCATGCTTTCGCTCTTGACACGCAGCGCTACCGGCCAAAAGCTTACAGTTTATAATACATTGTCAGTAGCCGCTCCAAGAATGCCTGAAGAACTTGACGGAGCGCAGGAATTCCATTTAGTCATTGTTGATAACGGGCGATCAAATCAGTTGGGCACTAAGTATGAAAAGGTGCTGAACTGCATACGCTGTGGCGCTTGCCTCAATGCCTGCCCAGTATTCCGCAACATCGGCGGTCATGCTTACGGCTGGGTTTATCCCGGCCCAATCGGTGCGGTGCTCTCACCGCGGCTTCAAGGTATGGACAAATATGGCGAGCTGGCTTATGCGACTACGCTTTGTGCTGCTTGCTCTTCAACCTGCCCGGTTAAAATTCCGCTGCATGATATGCTATACGCTTTGCGTAATGATAAGGTCGAGCTCGAAAGTAAGGGTGAGTTGGCCGAAGATATTGCTTATAAGGGCTGGAGCGCCACCTTTGCTGCTGCTAACCGATATCGGTTCTCAGTACGCATGGCTCGCCGATTCCAATTCCCGCTGGTCAAACAAGGCAAGATCGCCTATGGCCCGCCGCCAATCTCAGATTGGCTGAAATATCGCGATATGCCGGCCCTACCTGATAAGTTCTTCCACGAAATGTGGCCGGAAGTTAATAAGGATTGAAAGGAGCATCACTATGGGCCAAGGAGTATTAACGGGTGATAGGAAAGCCTTTTTCGATAACATCCGCAGTAAAATAAAAACCTCGCCAAGTGAACGAGCCAAGCGGGTTGAAGACCCGATGGAAGGTTTATTTACCAAGCGCGGAACAACGGTTGAAGAACGCCGGGAATTGCGTGAACGGTTTATTGATGAGTGGAACAAGCTAGGCGGTGGTAATGCGTTTAGCGTCAAAAACCGTACTGAACTCGCGCAAAAAATCAAGCAGGTTATCAACGAACGGGGAATAAAGAAGGCTATGCGCTGGGATCACCCCGAACTTGAGAAACTTAATTTAGAAGAAATATTCTCAGATGCCGGCGCTGAGATGCTAAAATGGCCTTTAGGCGAGAACAGCAGCGCGGTAAAATACAAAGCGGCCTCTATGGACTGCGGCGTTGTCTGGGGCGAAATTGCGATGGCGGAAACAGGGACAGTTGTAATAACTCACAATGCCAAGCAACCGACCTCGGTTGCCATTCTGCCGCTGACTTTTATGGCTATTTGTACGACAGCGCAGTTGGTTGATGGTTTGTATTCGGTAATGAAGGAGCTTAAGAAGCGCTTTGGAACTAGCCTGCCAACAACTGCAACCTTTATCACCGGACCTAGCCGGACAACCGATATTGAAATGGACTTGAGTATTGGTGTTCATGGCTCAAGATATGTTCATGTCTTTATTCTGGATGAAGAATAGATCAATTGAAAAAAGTCGCTCACCCTTTATCTGGGATGAGCGACTTTTCATTTAATGTAAGATTTATTAATACTTTTTATAAGCGGTAGATTTCGCGCCGCAGATTGGGCATTTATCTGGTGCTTCGCCTTCAGCGACATGGCCGCAAACTGAGCAGAGATAAAGGTCGTATTCGTCTTTTGTTCCAAGGTTGTCAAGGGCTTTTTGATAGAGAGCGCCGTGAACTTTTTCGGCTTCATTAGCTAGCTTAAAGCCCCGGGTTGCTGCAGTATGACCTTCTTCTTCGGCCTTCTTAATAAACGGCGGATACATTTCGGTAAATTCGTAAGTCTCGCCGTTTATAGCAGCTTGCAGGTTTTCGGCTGTGGAGCGCACACCGCCATTGTTGCGGAAATGGGTATGAGCATGAATTGTCTCAGCCTCAGCCACTACCCTAAATAGCTTGGCAATTTGCTTATAACCCTCAGCGTCCGCTTGTTGGGCGTAAGCTAGATACTTCCGATTGGCTTGCGATTCGCCCTCAAAAGCGGCAGCTAAATTTTCTTCGGTTTTAGACATAATAACACCTCTTTGTTGGATTAGTATGGTATATAAGGTATTATTACCAAAATAGAGGAAAATATAGTATTATAGTAAAAATGTCTATTAGGGCTATACAAGACTTGGGTCTAGCGGGAGCTAAATGATTGTAACCTTGCAAGGGTAGTAGTTAAAAAATTGGTAATCATATTACTAGCATTCTTCGGAAGAAGGTAATAGGGTTTGCTAATTCTCAGTTTTAGAGTGTGTCTACTCGCTTCATTTTTGATAGCTGTCTTTAAATTAGGGGATTGGAAGAACTGGCGGAGATATTATTCGACTACTCTTTTTGTAATGGTTATGAATTTAGCGGCGAGCTTTTTAACATATCATCATGCCTTGTGGAGCTATAATACTGGATTTCTAGTTAAGAGTGGAACGGTAGTCGAACTAATTAATAGCTTTGTCATTCTGCCAGCTACCGTCTTTATTTTTTTATCCAAGCTCCCTGTCGGCAACAGACTTTATCAGTACCTCTATATCCTTCTCTGGGTCTGTCTATTTACAGGGTTAGAGCTTGCTGATCATTATATTGTAGGGGGTATCTCTTACAACATGGGTGGTCATCCATAAGCTCCGTCATATTCGATATTGCAATGTTTTCGATTATAAGAATTCACTATACAAGGCCGATTTTGGCCTGGAAACTTAGTGGGGTAGTACTAATCATAATTTTAGTTTGTTTTGATTTTTTGGAAGGTGAGTTTAAGTAATTGCAAAACAAGTTGGGAGGGAGCGATATTAAACAGGGAGTATATCGCCATTACAAGGGTAATAATTATCGTGTACTGTTCGTAGCCAAGCACAGTGAAACGGCAGAAGATATGGTGGTTTATCAGTGTTTATATGGGAACTATGGGTATTGGGTAAGACCAAAGTCTATGTTTGAAGAGGACGTTATGGTCGATGGGAAAATGGTTAAGCGCTTTGAATATATTGGCGAATCATGAAAACAAGGCCGTGGAATGCATTCCCAAGATATTGGACAAGATGGTATAATGGCTGCAAGTAGACATTAGCGAGCGAGGGAGGTCAATGATGGCTGAAGTAGAGATTTATACCGACGGGGCATGCAGCGGGAATCCCGGCCCGGGCGGCTGGGGTTCAATCCTTATTTATAAAGGTGTAGAAAAAGAAATCTCTGGCTATGAGCAAAACACTACCAATAATCGGATGGAATTGACGGCTGTCATAAAAGCGTTGGAACTTTTGAAGTTTTCCTGTGAGGTGACCATTTACACCGACAGTGCCTATGTCTGCAAGGCTTTTTTGGATGGCTGGATAAACAGCTGGATAGCAAAAGGCTGGGTAACAAGCAAGAAAACGCCTGTGGAAAACAAAGAACTATGGCTACGGCTTATTGAACTGGTTGGCAAGCATAAGGTAAAATGGGTCAAAGTCAAAGGTCATAGTGATAACGAAAAAAATAACCGGTGTGATTTACTAGCCAGACAAGCTATCATAGCCGGCCGGCAAAACGCATAACAAGCGGGGGGATTATACCCCGCTTGTAACTATTTTGGCCTGCTTAGCTAAATTTTTTGACGATTTGACTAGTTTAAAGGTAATTCTCCTAAAAAGTAGAATAAAGACAAGAGGTAAACGGAAAAGAAGCAGGGGGGATGATTGGTCATGATGTGGTATCTTTTAGGTATCATTCTTAGTCTGGTTGTTTACTTCTATGGAAATTCTATCGAGATGTCCGTTATTTTAAAATGGACTATTATAGCTCTGATTTGGGCGGCATCAGCCCACATGGATATGAAGACTAAAGAAAAGGAGAAGTCAAAAGAGAAAGAAAGCGATTAAAAATAGTTGTGAACTATAGCGGAGTGAGAAACAATGGCTGATATCTTATATACTGTAGATAAAAATTGCAGCGTCTGCAGCAAGGACTTTTCTGTGACGAGGGTGCGAACCCGAATTGTCAAGATTAAGCAGGATACCGATTTCTGCACCTATTATAAAGATGTTAATCCTTATTATTACACAGTTTGGGTATGTCCGAACTGCGGCTATGCCGCGCAAGACAGTCACTTCCCTAATATTACGGCGGCTAATATTGCTAAGGTATCTAAGTTTTTAGCCGGTCGGGAGGTCAATATAAATCTTAGCGGCGTACGAACTCGTGATCAGGCCGTCGCGGCATACAAGCTGGCGATTTTTTACGCTGAAATGGAGGGCTTGGCGGCTAGCGACATAGCCGGTCTTTATCTGCGACTGGGTTGGCTGTTTCGCGAAGGCGAATTTGCAGATGAAGAACAGTTGACACTGGCAAAAGCGGCCCAATATTTCGAGCAGGCGCTGTTTAGAGAACGGCTGCCTATTGCGGGCATGTCTGAAGTAAGTTTGACGTATTTAGTCGGTGAATTATTGCGGCGGGTTGGTCGAAATGAGGAAGCATTACGTTACTTTAGCAAAGTTGTTTCCAACCCTCAGGCAAAATTGGAAAGGCGCATTCTTGACATGGCGAGAGAGGCTTGGCAGGCATCTCGCGAGGCCAAGAAAAGCACCGCGTCAAATGAATAATCGAGAGTTCCGGTGGGTTTACCGGAACTCTCGATTATTTTTTTGTTTTGGTAATAAAAAGTACTAAAACTATATTTACAAATGGCGAGATGTCAACTATGATTACATCGTAATCTAAAATTTTTTAACTGTGATATGGGGGATGATAAATGGAAAACAACACCGAGGGAAGAGAGATGACACGTGGACTAAAGGGTCGTCATCTGCAGCTTATCGCGCTGGGTGGCATTATTGGCAGCGGCTATTTTTTAGGAACAGGTTATATTATAAGTAAAGCCGGGCCAGCCTCCATTCTCGCCTACATACTTGGCGGACTGATTGTTTTTTCGGTAATGTTATGTTTGGGTGAGCTTGCTGTTGCTGTTCCGATATCTGGTTCATTTGTTACCTACGCGCGTGAATATATATCCCCGGCTTGGGCCTGTGGGGTGGGCTGGTGTTACTGGATTACCTGGGTCACCTACGTACCGGCCGAGATGATAGCCGGCGGCATAATAATGAATGACTTTTTCCCAGCCATTAGTACTATGTGGTGGGCGGTGTTGTTCGGAGTTATAATTACGGTTATTAATGTAGCGTCAGTAAAGACCTTTGGTGAGATGGAGTTTTGGCTGGCGCTGATTAAGATATTGGCTTTGGTTATGTTTGTTGGTTTGGCGCTTTTAATCGTCTTTGGCTTAGTTGGTGACGCCGGCTATATCGGTACATCAGTGCTGTTAAATAACGGTGGTTTTACACCAAACGGGGTTTGGGCAATATTCCTTACCATGGTCATAATTCTGGTAAATTTTCAGGGTTCAGAAATTATCGGCTTGGCAGCGGGTGAGAGCAAACAGCCTGAGAAAACCATTCCGAAAGCTCTTAAGAGTGTAATGTGGCGCATAATTGCGCTGTATATTGTGCCCATGCTGCTCTTGGTAGCCATTTATCCATGGGAAAAAGCCAGTTTGGCAGAGAGCGCTTTTTCGGCAGCCTTGAGTGCCTATGGCCTAGAATGGGCCGGCGGGCTATTCTCCTTTGTAATTTTGACTGCTGCTATTTCTTGTTCGAATTCGGGGCTCTACGGTTGTAGCCGGTCCTTATATGCGTTGGCGCGAGAAAATATGGCTCCGTCATGGCTAAGCAAGCTTAACGATAAAGGTGTTCCGCAAAACGCTACCATGCTGTCGGTTTTTACATGCTGGATTGGCGTAATTGCTTATACTATTGATACTAGTGAAACAATCTTTACTTATCTTCTTGCCCTGTCAGGCTTCTCGGGTGCTATTGCCTGGATCTCAATTTGCTGGTCGCAGCTGAATTTTCGGCGGCGGCTGGAAAGCCAAGGCGGGGTCGAGAGCTTGAAGTTCCGTGCTCCCTGGTTCCCGTACTTAACCTATTTCGGCATTTGGGCGCAGGTAGCATGCTTGGTGGTGGTTGCCTTCACCGAAGATTTGAGAAACTCCTTATACTTAGGTATACCGCTGCTCATTCTGCCGATTATGTTGTATAAAGTGCGGCAATTCCGGCAAAAGGCTGCAACAGTGAACGAAAATTAAGATACAAAAATAGCGAGGCTAATGCCTCGCTATTTTTGGTATATCGGAAATAGAGCTGTTTAAAAACCAAGTTTTTCAACGGTTTTACTTATCATTTGTATAACAAGCCACAATTTCTCCGTAATACAGAGTATGGTAGTCGCCTTGAGCATACCACTTTTGTTTATATTCCGGGTCAAGGCCAGCCTCATCCATTACTTGTTTGTAGACTATTTTACACTCGTAAGTCAAGCCGCAGTCAGCTATAACTGGTGTGCTGACTTTTTGACCGGGAGCGGTGGTTAGCTCTGTTACGGCAATTTTATCAACTTCTCGGCCGGACTTGGCGCCGCAGAAATTTAGCTTCTTTTTCATGTCCTTAAATGGCAGGCTGACGGTGAATTCACCGCTTTTTTCGATTAGATCGTGAGTGTAGCGGGATTCTCTAACCATTACCATCATTACCGGCTTTCCCCAGATATAGCTTACACTGCCCCAGCCGATTGTCATGGTATTAACTTTACCGTCATGAGCAGTTGTTAAAAAAGCGCCATTGCTCAAAATCTCAAGAGCCTTATCGGCATACTCGTTATAAGTTACTTCTTTCATTAAGATCCTCCTTTAACTATCATAGCCTAAATATATTCTTGTTTGGTATAAGTTTTTCCTGTTTTGGAAGATATATGTGGTAAAGCCGAGTGGAAAGTAGTTAAAAGTGATATAAATAAAAATGGAAAGCAGGTGTTAACCTCCGCTTTCCATTTTTTAATTTCCGCTTTGTATTACCCGTTCTTACGCTGGAATTCCAGCATGAAGTCACGCAGAGCTTGGCAGCCTTCTTTTGGCATGGCATTATAGGTGGAAGCTCTTAGACCGCCAACCGAGCGATGGCCTTTTAGTCCATTAAGGCCAAGCTTAGCAGCTTCGGCAACAAAGGTTTTTTCCAACTCTTCGCTAGGCAGACGGAAGGTGATATTCATCAGTGAGCGGCTGTCTTTATCGGCATGGCCCTTATAGAAGCCGCCGCTTTGATCAATAGCGTCATAAACAAGACCGGCTTTTTCGATATTCATCTTCTCGATTGCCGCTAGGCCGCCCAAGCCTTTAAGCCAGCGTAAAACGAGGTTGACAATGTACACGGCAAAGCTTGGCGGTGTATTGTAAAGTGAATCCTTATCGGAGTGGGTGGAGTAGCGTAGCATGGTCGGAATGGTTTTTGGGTTGTTCTCCAACATGTCTTTTCTGATAACGACTACTGTTACGCCAGCCGGTCCAAGGTTCTTTTGCGCGCCGGCATAAATAAGTGCAAAGTCTTTGGCGTTGAACGGACGGGACAGCATATCGGAAGACATATCAGCAATCAGGGGCACGTTGTTGAAGGCCGGCAGCGTCTGCCACTGGGTGCCGAAGATGGTATTGTTGGAGGTAATGTGAACATAAGCGGGATTTTCGCTTAGCTTTATTTCGTCCATCGTTGGAATGCGTTTGTAGTTGCCGTCAGCGGTCGAGGCTGCGACATGAGTTTTTCCGTACAGCTTAGCTTCCTTCTGAGCCTTTTCCGACCAGGCGCCGGTAAGAATATAGTCGGCGGTGCGGTCCGGAGTCAGGAAGTTCATCGGCACCATTGCGAATTGAGTGCTGGCGCCGCCTTGCAGGAATAGGACGCGGTAATCGTCGCCCAGGCCCAGCAGTTCTTTCATATTAGCTTCAGCCTCGTTGTTTATCGCTTCATACGGTTTGGAGCGATGGCTCATCTCAAGGACTGACATTCCGGCATTTTGATAATCCAATAGTTCCTGCTTAGCTTCCTCAAGAACAGCCAGCGGCAGAGTAGCCGGACCGGCACTGAAATTAAAGACACGGTTCATTTTAATTCCCTCCATATGTTAAAGTTCGTAATTTAGCGGATAAGATGGACTACCATGGCATCGCGCAGCTTAGGTTCAAACCAGGTTGATTTAGGTGGCATAACCTGTTCGGCGTCGGCAATATCCATGAGTTCTTTTATTGAAGTTGCATACATTGAGAAGGCGACTTGATATTTACCACTGTCGACCAGACGAACCAGTTCGTCCATTCCTCTGATTCCGCCGACGAAGTTAATCCGTTTATCGGTGCGGGGATCCTTGACGCCCAGTATGGGGTTGAGAAGGTTATCCTGAAGAATGCTGACATCTAATTTAGCAACCGGATCAGCATCATTGTAGCTGCCCTGTTTAGCGGTCAGATTATACCAGCGGCCGCCAAGGTACATTCCGAAGGTATGAGGGTGAGCCGGCTTATGAGCGGCGTCGCAGGGTACTACTTCAAACTTTTCCCGGACTTCGGCTAAAAAATCATCCGTTGTAAGTCCGTTTAAATCGCTGACAACCCGGTTGTAATCCATTATATATACCATGTCGTCCGGGAAGATGACGGCCAAAAATTTGTTATAAGCCTCGTCACCGGTATGGTTAGGATTGGCTTTACGGCAAGCTTCGGCAACTCTGGCCGCGGCCGCTGAGCGGTGATGGCCATCAGCGATGTAGAGAACATTGACTTTTTGGAAAGCTTGTTCGATGGCCGCAATTTTATCTGGTTCATCGACGACATACAGCGTATGGCTGATACCGTCGCTTGCGGTAAAATCATAAGCCGGGGGTTTGTTCATTGCTTCGGCCAGCAGCGCTTTGCTGGTTTGATCTGCCTTATAGGTCAGGAATACTGAACCTGTTTGGGCGCCGGTTGTTGTGATATGATCTACCCGGTCTTGTTCCTTGTCAGGACGGGTAAATTCATGTTTCCTAATTATATTCTGCAAATATTCATCAACCGAAACAGCCGCAGCTAAGCCAACTTGGGTATGATTACCCATTTTTTGCTTATAAACATAAAAGCAGGGCTTTTCATCCTGAACTAGGATTTTATCATCGATAAACTGTTGGAGGTTGGCCTTAGCTTTTTCATATACCTCCGGCGTGTGTACATCAATATCGGGCGGCAAATCGACTTCGGATTTGGTAACCCGCAAGAAACTATAGGGATTGGTTTCAGTAATTTGTCTGGCTTCCTCCGAGTCCATTACATCGTAGGGCAGCGCTGCTACCTTAGCTGCAAGGTCCGGTGCAGGCCGCAGGCCGCGAAAAGGTTTTACGATAGCCATTGAGTACCTCCTTATGCGTTAAGATTAACGAGCTGGGCACCCAGCATACCGTCAATCGCTTTAATTTTGAGCATAACCGGGGTTGGAACATCAGAATCGACGTTGACAACCATAATGCTGGTGCCAGCAATTTCACTGCGCCCAACTTGCATGCCGGCAATGTTGATATTTTCTTCACCGAGAATGGTGCCAATCTTACCGACGATACCCGGGCGGTTGCTATGAGGTCCGATTAATAACCAGCCGTTTGGCTCAACGTCAACGCGGAAGCCGTTAATCTTAACAATCCGCTCTTCTTCGCGTCCGAATAATGTGCCCGCAACTAATTTAAGACCCTTATCAGTATGAATCTTAACGGTAATTAAATCAGCAAAGTTGGCAATATCTTTACTCTTGACTTCCTTAATCTTAATGCCGCGGGCTTTGGCAAGACCGGGGGCATTAACATAGTTAATTTTCTCTTGGAGAATAGGATTGAGCATGCCTTTAATTATTCCGGTTGTCAGCATCTTGGTATCAACTTCGCTAATTTCGCCGTTATATTCAACATCGATAGCATTGATGCGGCCTTCGGCAAGATGGACGGCCAGGCAGCCCATTTTCTCAGCCAGGTTAAGGTAAGGTTTGATGGTTTCGAGTACATGAGGCGGAATTGGCGCCATATTAACAGCGGTGGATACCGGCTCGCCTTTCAAAGCTTGAATAATGCCTTCAGCGACATCGACGGCTACGCCTACCTGTGCTTCTGCTGTTGATGCGCCCAAGTGCGGGGTAAGCACAATATTATCAACATCGAGCAGTGGATTGTCAGCTGCGGCTGGTTCTTTGGAGAATACGTCGACTGCTGCGCCGGCTACTGTACCGTTTTTCAGGGCTTCAGCCAAGTCGGCTTCGTTAATTACGCCGCCGCGGGCACAGTTTACGATGCGGACGCCTTTTTTCATTTTGGCGAAACTTTCTTTATTTAGAAGGTTTACGGTTTGGGGAGTTTTGGGCAGATGCAGGGTGATAAAATCGGCTTTAGCCAGGATTTCATCAATTTCAGCTACCTGGATACCGAGATCTTCAGCTCTTTCGGCATTCATGAATGGGTCATAGGCCATAACTTGCATTTCCATAGCTAAAGCCCGCTTGGCAACGCCGGTCCCAATCCGGCCTAAGCCTAAAATGCCAAGAGTTTTGCCGCGCATTTCAACGCCCATGAACTGGCTACGCTTCCACTCTTTGTTTTTCATCGACGCGTGAGCCTGGGGGATGTTGCGGGCTAAAGCCAGCATCATAGCCATTGTGTGCTCGGTAGCGGCAATGGTGTTGCCTTCTGGTGTGTTGAGGACGATTACCCCTTTTTTGGTAGCAGCTTCAACGTCAATGTTGTCAACACCGACGCCGGCGCGGCCGATAACCTTCAGGTTGGTAGCAGCTTCAAGCACTTCTTTGGTTACTTTGGTTTCACTGCGTACAACAAGCGCATCATACTCAGGGATAATTTTAATCAGTTCTTCCGGCTTAAGGTTGGTCTTGACATCAACTGCGAATTCTTTTTGCAGAACCTCTACGCCGCGTTGTGATACCGGATCGCTTACTAATACTCTCATATCATTTACCTCCATGATTTTAAATTTAAAAAACTCTTTTTAGAAAACAAAAAATCCCGCCCCGAATTGGGGCGAGATTACTCCCGCGTTGCCACCCAAGTTGTTGCAAAAATAGCAACCAACTCTCTCCGCAGTATCGGGCGGAACCCGTCATGATTCATCATCAGCCGCTTCGGGGCGGAACTTGTTGTCAAGTTCGCTGACTTTCACCTGCCGTCAGCTCTCTGCAGAACTCGAGTATCAAGCTTCCCGTTCATTGCGTTGCTTTTTGCTATTATGGCATAATTATATTTAATCCATGCTTAGAAGTCAAGTGTATTTTTCGAGAAAACAAAACATACATAAAGGGCTGTTTTTTTGCATCATTAGTATTATAACAGCAGAGTAGAGCAAGTGTTGTTTATATTTGCAGGATTTGGAGAATAGCACGAGAATAAATCAGAAATAGAAATAGCTTATGAGGAGGACCAAACTATGGAAAAACGCAAACTTGGCCGCACGGGCATGGAAGTCAGCGTTATCAGCTTTGGCGCACTACCGATTCAGCGTTGCACAATGGACGAAGCAGGTCCGATCCTTCACAAAGTGCTTGATGCGGGCATTAATTTTATCGACACTGCCCGCGCTTATACCGATAGTGAGGCGAAAATCGGCAGACATATCTCCGACCGGCGATCAGAATACTATCTTGCAACAAAAAGCATGGCCCGAGATAAAGAGGGCATGGCCAAAGATATTGATATCAGTTTATGTACAATGCAGGTTGAGTATATCGACTTGTATCAGGTTCATAATATAAAAACACGCCAGGATCTTGATGCCGTAATGGCTCCAGGCGGTGCACTGGAAGCTTTGAAAGATGCTAAGGCAGCCGGGAAAATTCGGTTTATCGGCGTTACAGGCCATAATATCGAACTCCTGATTGAAGCTGTAAAATCGAATGAATTCGATACTGTGCAGGTACCGTTCAACTGTATCGAAACTACCGCCGACGCTGAACTGTTCCCGTTGGCAAAGTCAATGGATGTCGGCCGCATTGTAATGAAACCGCTGGGGGGCGGCCAAATCAGAAGTGTAGATTTAGCTTTGCGCTTTATCTTGGAAAACGATATTTCAGTGGCTATTCCCGGAATGGATGCTATCGCGCAAATTGAACAAAACCTCGGAGTTGCTAAAAATTTCCGCCCGTTGACTGACGAAGAACGGGAAATACTAAAAAACGAGGCTGAACTAATCGGACCTAATTTCTGCCGTCGCTGCGGCTATTGCATGCCTTGCGCCGCCGGAATTGATATTCCTCAAACCTTTATCTTCGATCTGCAATATAACTACTATGGCTTAAAAGAAGCTATTCCAATGCGTTACGCCGCTATGAAGGCCAAAGCTTCGGACTGCATTGAGTGCGGAGTTTGTGAAAAACGCTGCCCATATGATTTACCGATTAGAGAGCGGATGAAGAGGATAGCTCAAGAATTAGGCTGATCAGTTTGCTCGCTGTCAGGTTCAGAAGGGGCGTCATTTGTATCCAGCTTAACCGGCAGGCCGCCGATATACGGCGCAAGCACGTTGAAGACAAGGGTAAAAGCCAAACCGAACGCGGCAGCGCCTACACCGCACATAAGTCCAAGGAACATGCCGCCTGTTATACCGACGCTATCCCAGGCGAGCAAGCCGAACGTCAGTCCGCCTATGCCGCCTAAACACACTCCGGTGGCAAACAAGAGGCCGGCAATCGGAAGATACGGCAAACGCATTATGGTGTAGTTGAACAAAATAATCACCCCTTCCCAGTATATTATTGAGTAACTTATCGTAGCACTCAAAAGCTTATTGAGTCTCCGGTTTGTTTCTAAATCAAGGAGGATATTTATGGGGGACAATGTATTTGATATTGCTGTGATTGGCGGAGGGCCCGCCGGTCTTTCGGCTGTATTGACCGGGCGGATCCGCAACAAGACGGTAGCGTTATTCAATCACCTGGATTTTAGCCCCAAATTGCAAAAAGCTCATATCGTTGACAACTACCTCGGGATGCCCGAGATTACCGGCAAAGGCCTGATGCAGCAGCTTTCCTCGCATTGCATGGCGCATGAGCCGACCTTGATCAAAGAGAAGGTTGTCAATATCTTTCCTACCGATGACAAGTTTACTTTGCTGACACCTGTTCAGACCTATGAGGCTAAGGCTGTTATAATTGCCACCGGTGTTGTTGCAACTGCTCTATTCGAAGGCGAGCGAAACTATCTTGGTCGCGGAGTCAGCTATTGCGCCACATGTGACGGGATGTTTTACCGCGACAAAGATGTTGCAGTAATTTCTTATACCCAGGAAGAAGGCGAACATGAAGCCAATTTCCTTGGTGAGATATGCCGCAAAGTGTATTACCTGCCGCAGTACAAAGGCGAAGCCCACAAACTGAGATCAGAATCAATCGAAGTGAAGTCCGGAGTACGGCCAAAAGCTATAAAGGGTGATGGACAGGTAGAAGGCTTAGTTACCGATAAAGAAGAATTGAAGGTTAGCGGAGTATTCATTCTCCGCCAATCTGACCCCGTCGAAAACATTCTGTCCGGTCTTGAACTTGAGGGTGAAACTATTAAGGTAAACCGCGATATGTCAACCAATATCCCCGGCGTGTTTGCTGCTGGTGACTGCACCGGCAAGCCCTGGCAAATTGCCAAGGCAACCGGCGAGGGTTTAGTAGCTGTGCTTAGCGCCATTACTTACCTCGAAAAAAATTCCAAGCAAGCTTAACGGTAAAAATCAGAGCAATATAGCCGAATGCAGGGTATATTGCCGAAATTAAACTGGAAAAACCAAATTGACTGAACAGGATGGCGCCGGCCATGATTACAAGCAGACTGACGGGGAAGCTAACTCCTAGAGTCGACTGCATCTTGATGCTGCAACCAAAGAGGCTGGCTATAGAAGTGCTGTACATAGCTTTTACTAGCATTGCCGCATAGCCGACGTGCGTAAATTCATGCTGGAGATTGGAAACATAGAGCATCGGGACTTCATGATCAAAAACCTCGGGCGCATGATAAGTGATAATGGCGATTACGAAAACGCCTAAGATAGTCAGGATTAACCCACCCAGGATTCCGCCCAATACCCGAACTTTTCGGCTAGCTATCTGACTGCCGAGCGGCGCTAGTACGGTCGTGCCTAAAACCAGATTATATGATGCATATAAAATGGCCGAGAGGAACCAGTTGCTGGTTGCACTTGAGTGAGGTTGAGGCGGGATGGAAAGCAGATCAACATAAAAACCGTGATAAATAGCCGAATTAATGCCGATAAGGATTATTGTAAAAACTAGAAGCGGTGTGACCAATGAGTTGATAATCGAAATGCCTTTCATGCCGGTCATAACCGTCAAGGCTACCAACACAGCCATGGCGAGGAGGCCGGTATTGTAGCTTATATTAAAAAAATCGCGGCCAACTGTACCAGCTCCGGCCAGCATTATTGTCAGTCCGCCAAATAGGAATATGCCTGTTGCAATATCGAGAAAGCTGCCCACTCTTTGTCCGCAGGTATGATACAGCACTTGGTGATAGCCTGTTGCTCGAAGCCGATAGCCAAGATTGATAATGTAGCTGCCCAGCCAGCAAAACAACAGGCCGGCCCCCAAAAATCCTGCCAGACCGAAGCTGCCGTAGGCAATGAAGAATTGAACAAGTTCTTGGCCGGAGGCGAAACCTGCCCCAATTACCGTTCCAACGTAGGTTGCCGCGACCCGAAATACATCAAGGCCTTTTTTAATCATGCCGATAGTACCTCCATTGCAGCGGTTGATAATACAATTGTATGAGTGATAACAATAATTCTGACGTGGATTTTAATGGGAATCGTTCGTGAATAGCGTTGGCTTATCTAAAAAAAAGGGGGAGTCCCCCTTTTTTATTTACCGCAGATAATCTTGGTAAATATAGATATAAATGCAAAGGAATTTATTTATGTATGAAGAATATACATAATGTCTCAAAAATTTTGACAACAAGGAGCCGCAGCTATGGATGGACAACTGTTCACGCGCATTGCCCAAGCTGTACAAAGTAGCTCGCTGCATGGCTGGTTGGTTATTGACAGGAGTTTTAAGATTGTATTTGTCAATGACACATTTTGTAAGTTATGGCAGATAGACCATGATAAACTAATAAATAAGTCGCTGTTAGAGGTTCTCTATAACGGCGAGAAAAAAGCTGAGGATGATACTTACCACGGGCCGTTGATTGAAACCATGGATACCGGACGGGAATTTCCGTTATTAGAGGCATGCCTCATCAATCCATTCGATAAGTCCTATATTTGGTATCTTGCCAGCACTTTTTTACTTCGTGATTCAAACGATGAGCCGCAATATGCAGTTGGTGTTTATGTGCCAATTGATAAATTTAAGGTAATAGAGGCTAAGCTTGACGTTATAAATTTGAGCATAATCAAAGCTTTCTGTAAGGCAATCGGCATTAGGGACAGCTACACTAAACAGCATAGCGAGCATGTCGCTGCTCTGATGGTAGAATTGGCTGAATTTATGCAATTGCCGCGCGACGGCGTGACCATTGCCTATCTTGCCGGGATTGTGCATGATGTTGGTAAAATTGGTGTACCGGAGCGGATATTGAACAAGCCCGGGTCCTTAACCGATAATGAATATGAATCGGTAAAACGTCATGCAATAAAAGGCGCGGACATTTTATCTGACATAGATGGTTTTGAGGATATCGCCAGCATTGTGCGGCATCATCATGAGCGTTATGACGGACTGGGTTATCCGTTAGGTCTGGCTGGTGACGCCATACCCGTTTACAGCCGGATGTTGTCAGTCTGTGATGCCTATGATGCTATGACCAGCGCCAGGTGTTATCGCGCGCCTTACTCTGTAAGGCAGGCTTTAGACGAAATAAAACGGTGTTCAGGTACACAATTTGATCCTGAAATCAGTAAAGCTTTTATAAAATTTATGGAACAGAGCCGAATAAAGTCTGAGGACAGTAATACTTAATGCCTTTACAACTACGCAATGCATATTGTAAAATAATTGGTATAAACTAATTTTAACAATTTGGGAAATATCCGGCGGCGCCCGTTCGAGCGGGACGGTACTCTCGTCCCTGCAGGCGGGAGTTTTTTCATGCTGAAATAATGATGTCGCCATTTGAAGGGATAAGCTTTTAGCTAATAATAGGGGGTTCATGTATGCTTGATATCAAATTTGTGCGGGAAAACCCGGAAAAGGTTCAGCAAGCACTTATAAACCGCGGCGCAGCCATGAATTTAGACGAATTCTTGCGCTTAGAGAAGGAACGCCGCAGTCTTCTCGGCGAAGTGGAAGCGCTTAAAAGCCAGCGTAATACTGTATCGCAGGAAATCAGCAGACTAAAAAAAGCAAAAGAAAACGCTGATGATCTTGTTGCTGAAATGCGGGTAGTCGGCGATAAAATCAGCGAGCTTGACGCAAAAGTCAAAGAAGTCGAAGGCAAGCTTAGTGAGATTATCATGAATATCCCCAATGTGCCGCATGAGTCAGTAGTCGTTGGCCATGATGAGAATGACAATAAGGAAATCCGTAAATGGGGCGAACCGCGCAAGTTTGAGTTTGAACCGCTTGCCCACTGGGAAATTGGCGAGAAATTAGGCCTCCTAGATTTTGAACGCGGTGGTAAGGTAACCGGAGCCCGTTTTACCTTTTATCGCGGATTGGGTTCGCGTTTAGAGCGTTCGTTAATTAATTTCATGCTTGATCTTCATACACGCGAGCACGGTTACACCGAATTCTTCCCGCCGTTTATTGCCAATAAGGACAGTATGACCGGGACAGGCCAGCTGCCTAAATTCGGTGAGGATATGTTTAAACTGGAAGGTTTGGATTACTATCTTATTCCTACTGCCGAAGTTCCGGTAACCAACCTTCATCGCGGTGAAATTCTCGACGTTAAAGAACTCCCGCTGTACTACACCGCCTATAGCGCGTGCTTCAGGGCTGAAGCCGGTGCTGCCGGGCGTGATACCCGCGGCCTTATTCGCCAGCATCAGTTTAATAAGGTCGAGATGGTCAAGTTTACCAAGCCCGAGGACTCTTACGATGAACTCGAAAAGCTGACAAATAATGCTGAGCGTGTGCTGCAGCTATTGGGTCTGCCGTACCGGGTTATCCTGCTTTGTACGGGCGATATGGGTTTCTCGTCAGCCAAGACATACGACCTCGAAGTTTGGCTGCCTAGCTTTAATAAATATCGTGAAATTTCGTCCTGCTCTAACTTTGAGGACTTCCAGGCTCGGCGCGCCGATATTAAATTCCGCCGTGAGCCCAAGGCGAAACCGGAGTTTGTTCATACATTAAACGGTTCGGGTGTAGCAATTGGCCGGACGGTTGCTGCTATTTTAGAAAACTATCAGCAGCCCGACGGCTCGGTCGTAGTGCCAGAAGTGCTGCGGCCTTACATGGGAACCGATATAATCAAGGGCTATTGACAAACCTATTAGTATGGACTATAATTAATCCGCATAATATTGGAATAGGTGCCCTAACGGGCTTAATAGGGAAGCTTGGTGCAATGCCAACACGGTCCCGCCGCTGTAATGGGGAGCGAATCTGCTGTTAGCCACTGGATAATATCTGGGAAGGCGCAGGCAAGCTGTGAACCTGAGTCAGAAGAACTGCCTATTCAACAATCACCGTTTTTACCCACGAGCGATGGGGATGGGGATTTGCAGGCCTTGTAAAGCAAATCTCTACCTATTTTGGTAGAGATTTTTTTTACCGAAGTGCAGCTTTATCCCCCCAACCTGTGCGCGGGTCTTCGGCCGGTGTTTGACGAAGTCCTATTACAAGGAAGGGGAACGTAGAAATGAAAATTACCTGGTTAGTTGTTTATTTCGTAGCTGTCAGTGCATGTATGCCGGCTGTTGGTCATGCCATGCACATCATGGAGGGCTTTTTGCCGCAAAGTCATGCTTTTTTGTGGATGGCGGTTGTAGCTCCGTTTATCGCCTTAGGGATTAGGCAAATCGGCGCTACTTTAAAGAATTACCCGGAAAGAAAACTGCTGCTTGGCCTAGCTGCCGCGTTTATTTTTGTGCTTTCGGCACTTAAAATTCCCTCGGTTACCGGTTCAAGCTCGCATGCTACCGGGGTTGGTCTAAGCGCAATCCTATTTGGGCCGGCAGTATCAAGCGTGCTAAGCGGCATTGTATTGGTCTTTCAAGCGCTCTTGTTAGCCCATGGTGGCATTAGCACCTGGGGAGCCAATACATTCTCGATGGGTGTCGCTGGAGCATTTATGGCTTGGGGCTTGTTCAAGGTATGCCGCTCGATGGGCTTTTCAGAAAAAATAGCTGTCTTTCTGGCTGCTGCTTGCGGCGATTGGACTACATACATGGTGACGGCCGCTCAGCTAGCATGGGCATTTCCCGATCCAGTCGGAGGGGTATGGCTGTCATTTACTAAATTTCTCGGTGTTTTTTCAATAACTCAGATTCCGCTGGCAATTAGCGAGGGCTTGCTTAGCGTAGTCGTCTATAATGCGCTACTGCGTTACAGTGAGCAAGGCTTAATTCAAGCCTGGTGGAAAGGTGGAATGACTAATGGTAAGTAAGCAGAATATCATTTTATTAGTTCTGGTTGTCTTGCTGGCTGTTGTACCATTGATGATGCATAAAGAATCTGAGTTCGGCGGAACAGATGATCAGGCTCAATCCGCAATAGAGGCGATTAATCCTGATTATGAACCATGGGTAAACGCCTTGTGGGAGCCGCCTTCAGGCGAGGTTGAAAGCTTGCTTTTTGCTCTGCAGGCTGCTATCGGTGCCGGATTCATTGGCTACTTTGTAGGCTATCAGCGCGGGCGGAAAGCTCCGAAGCCTGAGGAAAAGGGTATCAAGGCGACCGCTACAGCTACAACAACAAACTAAAATGAACGGGTAATACATATGTTGTATTTAGATTATCTAGCTTACAATAATGCGTTAAAGCATGTTAGTATACATGAAAAGATATTGTTAGGGTGGGGTTGCCTGATTTTGTCATTGGTCTTGCCCCGCCCCTTTACTTTGCTATGCATTATTTTACTTATGCATAGTGTGATGCTGTATGCAAAAATATCACCGCGCTATCTTTTACGTTTATGGATGGCGCCTTTGGCTTTTTTGCTAGTTGGCTTGGTTACAGTCGCTGTAAGTTTTGGAACAATGCCATTTTCGGCCATTGCCAGCACTAAAGTTGGCAGCTATTACTTAGGCATAACTGCACAAGGGATTATGACGGCAAAAGGCCTTTTTTTGCGGAGTGCGGCGGCAGTATCATGTCTGTTTATGGTTGCTACAACCACACCGATTGCTCACATTACGGCATTTGCAGCCAGGATTAAGGCGCTCAATACCGTAATGGAGATAAGCTTGCTTACCTACCGTTTTATTTTCGTGTTTTTAGAAACTGCGGCCCAAATATATACTGCTCAGCAGTCTCGTTTAGGATATTCAAGCACTAAGCGGTCGCTGCGCTCGCTGACCATGCTGGCCGCCAATCTTTGCAGTAAATCATTCATTACTGCTCGTGACCTTTATACCGCACTTCTAGCGCGCAACTATTCCGACAAATTGGTGTACCGCTATCCACGGCAGGATATTAGCCTCATACGTCTAATAGCTATTGTAGCGGTATTGATAAGTGTGGCTTTGACAGCAACGCTTTAGAACCAGTGACTCCTTACAATCCGCTTGGTGGAGGATTATACAAAGCATGCAGATACACCCGCTATTAGAAGCTCAAAACATTGAATTTTCATACCGATTTGATAAACCTGCCCTCAATGGTATAAATCTCAAGATACCCGCCGGAAAGCGGGTTGCTTTTGTTGGCCCAAACGGAGCAGGAAAATCTACCTTATTTTTGCAGTTTAACGCTATCTTAAGGCCCACAGCCGGACGGCTCCTGTATCAAGGGAGGCCTTATGAATACTCGCGCTCAGCAATAACGACGCTACGACAAAAAATTGGTCTTGTTTTTCAGGATCCTGACACTCAGCTATTTGCCGGAAGTGTCCTGGATGATGTTTTGTTTGGTCCGATGAACTTGGGAATGAGTCTAAAAAAGGCTGAACAAACGGCGATGAAAGCATTAGAAGCTGTTCAGATGGCCGAATATGCCAACGAGCCGGTGCATTTTTTAAGTCATGGCCAAAAAAAACGCGTTGCTATTGCCGGAGTTTTGGCAATGCAGCCCGAAATGCTTGTTATGGACGAGCCTACTGCCGGATTGGATTTTCCCGGCATGCAAAATTTAAGTGAAATCATGGACAGATTGTATACCCAAGGTACAACCCTGGTCGTCGCCACTCATGATGTCGACTGGGCGTGGCGGTGGGCCGACTTGGTATACGTACTGGCGCAGGGGCAAGTCATTGCCGGAGGGCCGCCTGATACCATTCTTAATTGCAGTAATCATGTTGATCATGGCTTTGCTCGGCCGGTGGTTGGTGAAATTTATACAGCCATGGTTAACAAGAACGGTAATAGTGGGATACCGCGGACAGTAGCCGAACTTATATCCTTACTTAAAGGCGGTTTTTAGCCGCCTTTAAATCTTCTTGACAGTGATAGTCATTCTCGCCTATAATCAAATTAACAAGAAAAAAGACCTTTTTTTTACATGATAATTGACAACGATTATCAATATATAAGGGGGAATCATCATGACACTGGATCAGGCAAACCGCGGCCAACGTTTATATATAGCCCAAATAATCGGTGATACTGTCAGGGCGCAGGCGATTAGATTCGGGATTGCTGAAGGAGCCGAAGTAGAGTGTGCTGAAAAGCTGCCTGCCGGACCAATTGTAATCTGTAAAGGCAAACAGGAAATTGCCATTGGCCGCAAACTGGCTGAGAACATTCAAGTACAGCCTGCTTAATATTGGAGGATAGAAATGCATTGTCATAATAATCTTAGTAATATTCAAATACCAGATGGGGCAAAAAAGATAGTTCTTGTCGGCAATCCTAATGTTGGAAAATCAGTATTTTTTAACACACTTACCGGCGTTTACGTCGATGTTTCTAACTTCCCGGGCACAACGGTTGATATATCACATGGCAAGTTCGGCAATGATGTAGTTATCGATACCCCTGGTGTCTACGGAATATCTTCGTTTAATGATGAAGAAATAGTAGCTAGGGATGTAATCCTGTCAGCCGATTTGATTGTAAACATAGTTAATGCTGTACACCTTGAGCGGGACCTGTTTTTAACGCTGCAGGTAATCGATACTGGTATCCCAGTCATCGTAGCGTTAAATATGATGGACGAAGCAGCTGAACAAGGTATTAAGGTTGATGTTGACCTCTTGGAGCATCTACTCGGCGTTCCAGTAATTCCTACTGTCGCTGTCAAGGGTAAGGGGCTTGAAGAGGTTAAAAACAGGCTTTATGAAGCTCGGACCGGCAATGTGCCTATTGCTTTAAAGAAGCAGCTTCAAGAAATGCTTAACCGTACCGGTTCATGGGGTGAAGCTCTACTGGTGTTGGAAGGCGACCCGCATGTTGCTGCTCGTCATGGTGTAGAACTCGGCTTAAACCGCGAGGAAATTTATCATGAACGCCGTCATCGGGTAAATGACATAATAAAACACGCCGTCACTGAAAGTCAGGAAGGCGCGTTGCTCTCGACCAAACTTGGCCGTCTTATGCTGCGGCCCGTAACCGGTATACCATTCTTTCTTTTTGCACTATATATTATGTATCATTTGATTGGTGTAGTGGTTGCCCAAGATATTGTCGGTTTTACCGAAGAAACGCTGATGCAAGGTATGTATGAACCAGCAATTCGTGATTTTATTGGTCGATTTATTAGTGAGGAATCCATATTGGGCGCTGTCCTGATTGGAGAATTTGGTCTTTTGACCATGACGGTAACCTATATACTAGGACTGCTGCTGCCGCTGGTTGTTGGGTTTTATCTAATATTATCGGTAATGGAAGACTCGGGATACTTGCCTCGTCTAGCCACACTGGTAGATAGAGTGATGAACTCTATTGGTCTTAACGGCCGTGCAATTATTCCGCTGATTTTAGGGTTTGGCTGTGTAACTATGGCTACGATTACGACCCGAATTCTGGGTACTCAGCGTGAACGGACAATTGCTACCGCTGTACTGGGATTAGCTATTCCATGTTCGGCGCAACTGGGTGTAATTGCCGGAATGCTTGCCGGACTTGGTACGAAGTATATTTTGATTTATGTAACAGTAATGGTTGTTATCTTAGGCTTAGTCGGGAAAATTCTTCATAAAGTGTTACCCGGTGAGTCGTCTGATCTGCTGATCGACTTGCCGCCGATAAGACTGCCGAGGGTCAAAAATGTACTCAAAAAGACGGTGGTTAAGTCCTATGCCTTTCTGGAAGAAGCCGCACCGCTTTTCGCGCTAGGAGCACTAATAATCAGTTCATTGCAGTTAACAGGCTTATTGGCTACAATTCAAAATCTCTTTGCGCCGATTACCGAAGGTATGCTGCTACTGCCACGTGAAACGGCTACCGCCTTTATCATGGGCATGATTCGTCGTGACTTCGGCGCAGCCGGTTTATCCGGCATGGTGCTGACTCCGGAACAAACACTGATTTCGCTTATTGCCATTACGCTGTTTGTACCTTGCATCGCTTCAATCATCGTAATGTTCAAAGAACGTGGTACTCGCGAAGGGACGCTAATTTGGATTGGTTCCTGGGTTGCTGCATTTATAGTCGGCGGTATTGTAGCTCATATCATTATGTAATATCGAGGTGAAACAGATGGAACGGCCAAAATGCCCTCAATGCGGCTTTAAAATTACCACACCAGGGATCATTCGCTGTCCACGCTGTTATAAACTGTTGCTCACCTCATGCGACGGCAACTGCAGCAATTGCAAAAAAAGTAGTAAATGTTTGAGTTAAGGCAGCCTTTGGCTGCCTTTTTTGTCTGCCAGAATTAATACATACGAGCTCTGGTGAATAAACGCAACTAGCGGCTTGCGCTTTTGCGAAAGCCGGCGCATGCAGGATTTTCTAATTAAGGTATCGCAAAATGGATATGGCCTGAATATATTAGATGATGAGCAGCTTCGGCAAAGGTTACTTAAGGAAAGTCAAAGAAATTCCCTTATATTAACAAAGTTACTAATAATATTTAAAAAAGCAGGAACTATATAAAGAGACATGAATTCTATAATTAATGACTTAACAAACAACTCCATATACACATGGGGGCGGATGGGGCCTGGTGGCTCCTGCGGTCTTCAAAACCGTTTGCGTGGCACTAACCTGTCATGGGTGGGTTCGATTCCTACACGCTCCCGCCAGAGATAAATTAAGGTTTCTCGGTCGTTTGACTGAGAAGCCTTTTGATTTAGCGGGCATCATTTATTCCCTTGGGAAGATATTTGGGAAGATTCTGCTTTGTGGCGCATGACTTGATCAAATATTTTAGTCATGGCTTCTGACATTTTTGCAGCAGCGTTTTTTGATTTGTGCAGGTATGTACGCGTTACCCGAGGTGCCATTCCGAAGCCGCCGAGCACATTTGATTGTTTTGTGGAGTGCCCCATTAATTCACTTACGGTTACAGTATCCATTCCGGCTTCATGGAGCAAAGTTGCCATTGTGTGGCGAAACCCGTGTAAGGTAATGTGGGGAAGTTTATTGTTCTTCAGGTAGTCGTCAAGCCAGTGGTCAATGGTAGATGGATTATAGGGGGCTCCTTTGTCATTCAGCTTGACGAATATTAGATCTTGTCCCAGCCATTGTTTTTTCCAGAGCGTTTTGTGCTTGTCATAGTCTATTTTATAGTCTGCAAGCATCTCGCTAACTTGTTGCGAAAGTCCAATAACACGAGGTTTCTCGTTCTTTGGCCCTTTACTTATAATACCTTTACGTGGAATATATACTCTACAGTTCTGGATCGTTGCAGTGTTTGTATCTAGATCAAGGTCTGACCAACGCAGACCGGCAATTTCCTCGCGTCGCAGACCAAGTGTCCAGGCTACGTGAATTAGCAAAGCTCTTTGAGAATGTGAAGTGGGGCATACTCGCCAAAAGGCAGCAAGTTCTTCAATTGAATAGTAAAGGGTCGACTTATTCTTAGCGGAGGGCGCTTTTAATCCGTCCATAGGGTTTTTTGACAAGTATCCCCATGCTTTGGCTTGCTCAAACATAGTATGCAATTGCCGGAAGTAGTGTTTACGGGACTGATTGCCAAGTGGTTTAAACGACTTATCTCCGTTTTGCCAAGGCTGAGCTAGCGTCTTTTTAATAAATTGGTCTAAGTCGTATCCAGTTAAGGATGCCAAAATCTTCGCTCCGAGCACAGGTAAGATTCGTGATTCTAGACGCCGGTTATCCTCATGAAAGGTCTTAGCGCTGACTGTCGTTTCGCGGTCTTTGAGCCATAGAGCAGCAAAATGGTTAAAGGTCAATTCTTGAGTACTAGAAGGTTTTTGCTTTGACTGAGGCAGAAGTTTTCCGCTCTTAACGTCGACAATGAATTGTAGACGAGCGATTTCAGCCTCTTCCTCCGTCACGGCACCAAGAGAGGGGCTAACGTACCGCTCACCTTTGTGATAGAAAATTATTCTGGCGCTTGATTTACGCCAGTCTATGTGACCAAGCTCTGGACTTTTGTTTTTTCTTTTCATGCGGTTACGCCCCCTTCCTATAATTGAATTGCGACATTGATATTTCGGCAAGCCAAGCTTGGGCAATCTCTACTATGAAGTACCACTTACCACCAAGTAACTTGAAGGCAGGAAATTCACCGCGCTTTGCCATGCGCAGAATGGTGCTGTGAGAGACGGTATTGTTAAATATTATATGACGCGCATCTCCCAGAGGACGAACTTCACCGACACCGTTTGTGGGCGCGGCGATCTGATTAATGACAGCTGTAGTTATGTTATTAATTTTGCTCGTGTTCATTTGATTACTCCCTTTCTGCCTGTAAAGATATAGAACAAAACAAAAAGCGCGTTACGCATAGCCAAACAAGCCACCACTAGAGTGACGTGTCTTACTATCGCGTATCGCGCTAGTTTAATCTTAGTGTCTTACAAACGTGATAAGTTAGTAATTTAGTTGTCTTTGAGCTACGTTTGTTTATCTGAAGTATTGATCTTACGATGCTGATAGTACTATAGAATTATCACAGCGTCAAGAAGAATTTTTAAGCTACGGAGAGCTCGTGAGAAGCGTGCTATGGCAATGATATATCCGACGTTGGGATTTCATAGGTTGTGTGGCAACGCTCACACTGGTGCAGTTCAGCCCATGTAGTCGTGGATAACTGTTTCATTTTGACAAAAGTTCCTGGACTAATAGTTATCTCGTTATGCTCGCAATGCTCGCAGGGATCGGAACATAAGCCTGACTCATGAAACTGTTGCAGTACTTTAGGATTAATACATGTAGTCAGCATGTCATCAAGGGTATGATTAGGCTTAAGATTCTTCAAGCATACCTCAGAAATCTCTTCTCCTCGAGTTGGTGTTCCACATTTTGGGCAATTTGTTTTTGTTACGTTATCATAAATATTCATCGGCTTTGCTCCTTTTGAAATAAAATTTGTATAGATTGTTGGTTCTGGGCGCTGCTGGTGGTTGAAGGGGTGAGTTTATTAATAAGAGAAAAGAAAGAGATGGTGGGCAAAAGGAAGTGCGAGGGGAAAATTGTTATGTTCTGATTTAATAGTTAGTGTTGTTTTTTCACTATGATTACAGGCACTCTCAACGCCCGAAGGGACTTAATATATATATCGGTGATGAGGTGAAGCTGATTCTGGTCCGCATATAAAGTGAGTGAAAGAAGAAACGCTCCATAAATTTACTCAATACCAATATCATCCTCTGCCAACAGGGAAGAGTGATGCAGTAACAAACAAATGTGGCAAAACTGTATTTTACAATTTTATTGTTCGGGTTCCATTAGCGTCAAAAATGATTTTTAGCTACTGAGAGCTCGTGAGGATCTCGCCATGGCAATTATTTAATCGGCAGTGGGATTTTATAGATTGTGTGGCAAAGTAAGCAGCGGTGCACTTGAGCCCATTCAGTCATACGCATTTGATCTATACCTAACTGCTCATTTCGGATAAACGTTCCGGGAACTACGATTATATCATTATGCTCACAATGTTCGCAGGGATTGGCACCGACTCCCGATTCATGAAATTGTTTTAGCGCTTCAGGGGTAACACAGGGCCATGATTTCCTGAAGTGTGTTTTTGCGTTTGGGGTTCTTTAGGCATACCTCGAAAATCTTTTCTTCGCGGGCTGGTGCTCCGCATTTTGGACATTTTGCGTTTGCGTTGTCATAAGTGTTCATTGATTTTGCTCCTTTAAATTAGATTTTGGTTGAGATTACTTTCAGGCCAGACGATAGCACGGGGGTGATAAGGGGTAAGTGTTTAGATGAGAGAATAGAGTTAAGGGAAGAATGACTAGGGAGGTACGTGGAGAAACTGCATGGGTTACTTAGGTTAAAGTTTACAATGAATTCGTTGTGGCGCTTTTTACGAGAAGCATATAGCTTGTTGTACATTAGTCATTTAGCAACATCCGAAGGAGATTGTACTGAAGTGCTCCCGAAGGGGTATTGGAAATAACTGGGTATACGGGGCCTGGTTTCCTTATAATTGAAATCAAAAAAACACCACATACCCCCGGAAAAATTTTTGATAGATTATACTGCTATAGGGCTTTTTCATACTGTAAAAATCAATTGAATCATGTAGGTGCTTGCCTGCATTTGCGGTAAAATTGCAGTTGACAGCTAATAAAAAATGCGCTATCATGCATATGCAAGTAATTGGTGCACATCGCCAATAGTTTTACATTGCTAGCAGAAATGCTAGGCGTATAAGATAAAGCGCCTTCAAGGCGTCAAAGGAAATTAATAGGTTCAGAAATTGCTGAACTTATTTTGCTTTGACATCTTGAGGGCGCTATTTGTTTTTATTCATTAAATCTTAGGAGGTTACAAGCATGTGTTTGGTAGAAATCGCATTAATGCAGGCAGAACGAAGAAAGGAACAGCAACATCTTGCCGAAAGGCTTCAATTGCAATGGCTCGAAGAGGGGGCTGCGCTAGAGAAACGACGATTAAAGCTTCATCTGACAGCGACTTATGTAGCGATGAAGATGGGGGTTAGTATCGGAAGATTGCGCCGATTGGAGAAAGGTGAGCGTGTACGAGAACGAGATCGGGTTTTACTGATAAAATCGTATGAGAATGTCCTGGACTATCAGGAAGCGATGATGGTCAATGAGGAATTGACTGCTGAGGTATTAAAGTTACGCAGCCAATTGCGATCAAGCAGCATAACTGTTGAAATAGACGGTTATCGATGGTCAATTCCTAAGGCTCCACAGATGCATTCAGTAAGAAAACGATCAGTCATTTAGATGGCGTTTTGTGGATTTTTACATAAGTGGCTCTGTTTTGCGAAGAACAAAGTCGCTTATGCTATAAAATTTGCAGAGAGCTATCGCGTAATAAGTTACGACATTGGGACAATTATCAGAAAATTTATTGAGCTTAACCATATATATACTTGAGTGAACTTCATACTTTGGGCCAATTCAGCCCAGCAAAATAGGAGTGATTAACAATGAGTTCTAAACTATGCAGGGCCGATGTTCCTTTTCGTGAAGCCCTACGATATATCAACGTAAACAGCTTTGGTTCTAACCTGTGTGTTCTAGTAGCTCGAAATTACGTCGAGGTTGATATTTACGGCAGGAATCTCCCTCTACCAGGTGTTAAGAGTTCCAAAGGCCCGAAGCGGAGTAAAGGTGAAACGTTTTTGCACGATTACGAGGAAGATGTGATTTTCAGCGGCTCAGAAGAAAGTGCCGACTTGCGTAAAGATTGGTCTGTAGGCAAGGAAAAGCAACAGCGTTATCGGACTAGAGCAAACGTGCGGCAAATTAGGCTACTAATTAACCAGAATTTTGATCCTCACACAGCGCAGTTGATTTCGCTTACCTTTAGACATACGAACGCTATTGGTTTCCTGGAAGCGGAAGAACACTTTAAACGTTTTCTTAAAGAACTGCAGCGTAAATATAATGGCATGAAGTTCGTAGCTGTTATTGAGCCTCACGAAAGAGGGGGATACCACTTGCACGCAGTTGTTAATCAACGCCTTGCAGAAACAGTTTTCGAAGTCAAGCCGCTTATTGAGGCTGGGGTTGTTAAGAGCAAGAAAGCGGCGTTAACATACATGTGGCCTCACGGCATTTTGCATCAGAAGCCGCTGAGTGGTGGAGGAAATTTAGGGGCTTGTCTTGCTGGTTATCTGAGCAAGAAGGCAGCATGTCCTGATATGAAGTATAAACAATATTATCGAAAGAGTAAAAATTTAGAGCCATTCCAGAAACTGCGTGGAGAAGATGCAATGGAGCTAATTCAACAACATGGTCTGGGCGCGGAGCTAGAAGAGATATTCAGCTACCACTGTACTGGACTAGATTATATTGAATCAAAACGTCACTATGAGTTTTGCCTTAACCCAGAACAGGCTCTGCTATATGGGCCTCCTGCTTCCCAACCGGAAAAGTTACAGAACCCAGCAGCATAGAATCAGCAACCTCATTTAGATTTCGGAGCAGTAAATCCGGCTAAATGAGGTTTTTGTTTTTCCATAATACTACCACTGTTGCAAGAGATAGCAGCAGCCCAGAGAAAATGCATATGTAATGCGGGAAATCAAGTGGTAATTTAACTCTGTCCTTTCTGTGTGGAAAAAAATAGAATTTTGGTGAACGATCCTCCGAACCCGCATGTTTACTGGATTTAACTAGGTAGAGCCAGAAAAAAGGGACAAAATTGGCCTATTATATAAAAACGGCGAATTGAGCCAGAAGATAAAAATTTCGGTAAGATTCGGCTGTAAATAAACTAAAAAATGTATTTTGGTATTGACGATACTAAAATAATTAAACTACAATTATGGTGTACTCATAATTGGGGGGATGTAATTGAAGTCCCGTAGCATACAGTCATTCTATGAAATATTCTACATAAGAGGTCTTGATAACAAGGAACAAATTCTGCTGGAGGCTGCTAGGGTGGCCCTGGTACGTCGGCATGTACAAAAGCAGGGGCTCAGCTTCTCTGACTCACCAGATGATCAAGAAGGCTTATTTCAAGTGATGAAAGAGGTATCTGAGCAAAATAGGCTGGGTCATTTTCCGGGTGATAGAGAGTTTTTTCATCAATTGTACAGCCTGGATGACAAGCTGGATCTGTTAGAACTGCTGGTACAGCTCAACAGGAATGATCGCACAGGTGTAATGATGGCACCAGAGTGTTTGGTTGAATATATAGCGAAGCGGTTACCTACTGGTTCAGAGTCTGTATTAGTTGCTGAAGCGGAGAAATTCAGTACCAAACTGGTTGATTTTATCCAATCCAACCCGGGCGTAAGATTTACGCTCGTTACAGAAAAGTATATTACCTATCTGCTCTTTAACACAGTATTTTCTGACGTTAGTAATGTAAGGGTTGTCAATCAGTCCATTTACCGGGAACTGCTGCTCCAGGAAAAATTCAGCACTATTATTTGTCTGCCGTCCTTTGGCAGCAGGTTAACTCCGGAAGAGGCAGGAGGTAATTTTCTAACCCGTGATTCTGAATGTATCGCAATAGAGAATCTTGTCGGTTACCTTCAGGATGGCGGCCGGCTGATTACGATCGTGCCTGCGCGGGTTACGTTTGCCAGTGGTCCTGTACTAGAATTTCGCCGCTGGCTCGTAGAGCATTATCATATGGATACCATATACGCTCTTCCGGAAGGAATATTTCGTCCCTTTACCAGTATAAAAACATACCTAATTACCCTGTCAAGGACGACTGGTCAAGCTGTTGCCATTGGCAGGATGGCAGAGGAAGAGTCAAAGCTCATTCTTACGCAGACCAGCCATAAGCCGTATAACGAGTTTCAGCAGTTGGAAGACTGGCGCATCGACCTGTTCTTTGCGGAGGATCACGAAACAATCCAACGATTCAAGGCATCAAGCCTAGCGAAGGCCAAGTTAAAAGAGGTCGCGGAAGTTTTCCGGGGCAAGTCGGTGATGAAGGACGATATACAGCCCGGAAAAGTCGGTGTCCTTAACATATCCAATATGGAGGACGGCGAAATTCTGCTAGACAGCCTCGATACGATCCAGGAAGAAGAGCGAAAGATTAAACGCTACCAATTGATGAAAGGCGATGTGGTGCTCACGTGTCGGGGGACTGTCAACAAAGTTGCCGTATTTCCTGAAACAGAACAGCTAGTCATTGCATCGGCTAATATTATCGCCATACGACTTAATCCAAGCATCCTGCCAGCCTATCTGAAGATATTTCTGGAAAGCCCTATAGGGCAGATGCTCATTAAGAGCTTCCAGCGAGGCACTACGGTTATGAATATCAATCCCAGTGATCTTAGCGAGATGGAGATTCCCTTGTTGCCGCTGGAAAAGCAAGCGCAGATTGTGGACGAGTTTAACGCCAAACACAAAACGTACCGGCAAGCTCTCACAGAAGTCGAGCAGCGCTGGGCTAAGGAACAAGAAGCCATCTATAATCAATTCATCAATGGAGGGAATTAAGGATGCAAGAAGTGAAAAATGGAGCCAATCTGGGCTTTGAAGAGAAAATGTGGCAGGCAGCTGACAAACTCCGTAACAACATGGATGCGGCCGAATATAAGCATGTCGTACTAGGGCTTTTGTTTTTAAAATACATATCCGACGCCTTTGAGGAAAAATACGAGGAACTCAAGCAAGACCAACTGTCAGACCCGGAAGACAGAGATGAATACTTGGCGGACACTATTTTCTGGGTTGCGCCGGAGGCTCGTTGGGCGCATATTAAGGAGAACGCCAAAAGCCCAACCATTGGCCAAATCATTGATGATGCCATGGTAGCCATCGAAAAAGATAATCAGCAGTTAAAAGGCGTACTGCCCAAGGATTATGCCAGACCGACTTTGGACAAGACCCGCCTGGGCGAACTGATTGACATTTTGTCCTTCAAGGTGGGCGATAAGGAAAGCCGCTCTAAGGACGTCCTTGGCCGAGTCTATGAGTATTTCTTGTCCAAGTTCGCCAGCGCTGAAGGCAAAAACGGCGGCGAATTCTACACTCCGCAAAGCGTAGTTAAGCTGTTAGTCGAAATGATTGAGCCCTTCAAAGGCCGGATCTATGACCCCTGCTGCGGGTCAGGCGGCATGTTTGTCCAGAGTGAGAAATTTGTTGAGGCTCATAGCGGCAAGATCGGCGATATTGCCGTATACGGGCAGGAATCCAACCCTACCACTTGGCGACTATGCAAAATGAATCTGGCGATTCGCGGTATTGACGGCAATATCGGCGAATATAACGCTGACTCGTTCCATAACGACCTGCATAAAAGCTTGAAGGCTGACTATATCTTGGCGAATCCCCCCTTCAACATCAGCGACTGGGGCGGCGAGAAATTAACCGAGGATGTGCGCTGGAGCGGCTACGGCATTCCTCCGGCAGGCAATGCCAACTATGCCTGGATACTGCACATGCTGTGGCATTTGGCGCCCAGTGGTGTAGCCGGCTTTGTTTTGGCTAACGGCTCCATGTCCACTTCGACCACCAGTGAAGCCGAGATTAGAAAAAATCTCGTAGAAAAAGATCATGTCGACTGCATTGTAACTTTACCGGGCCAGCTGTTCTACTCGACGCAAATCCCTGTATGCTTATGGTTCATGACTAAGAATAAGGCGGCCAAAGGCCACCGTAACCGCAAAGGGGAAATCCTCTTTAT
>JAAYSF010000025.1 GCA_012523975.1 Veillonellaceae bacterium | reverse complement strand
TTGGTAAGTCCCTTGTTGTTTTAAGCAGCCCACAATGACATTTCTTTATAGTCGAAACCTGCAACCGGCAGGTGGGCATTCTAGCCATGCTTTAGCAATCCGCTCAAAGGCGGCTCGGCGGCTAAAGACGCTCTAAGGCATGAATTTGATTGTTAAACCAGGTAGATACTTAGGAGCTGTTGCCGAAAGGTCATTGAAAAACCCTTCATCCTTAATTATCTGCTCTAGATGACTTCGTTCGATCACTAAGTAAGGCCTAATCACGCCGAACATTGGATGGTGAATCTCCGATAGGAGCTTTCCGCTATCAACACTGGCAATACGGACTCCTTTTAGGGTTATAGTATATTCTCCTGCAATATTTCCAGACTCTAGTACCTGCAACCCAATTTTATTTTCTTTACTGGACAACATTGTGTTAACCGCTGTAAAGATATGGGGATGCCTTGCTTTAACACCGTCGATAACTTTTTCGCGAAACCGGACAAAGTCCTCCTTAATCAATTTATCTAAATCCATCGCCATTCCCCCCTGCTTAAGTCTCTATAAAATATATTGCCCCTTCAGTGAGGAAATACTACATTAATTAGGTATTAGATATGTATAGGAACTCTAAAATATAATCGCCATTTGTATCTTGCAGATATGCGTTGAAACGATCAAAATGGCGCAGGTATTCAAGACAGAGTTTCATCTCTTCCTTATTTGTTGCATCATAAACTGTTGAGTCAAAACAAACCCGTTTGAACAATGAAATATCTATTTTCACCTGATGCCCCTCACCGGTATGGATGCACAGTAAGTTATTGCCCAGTTCTTCCAAAGAGCTAATTGTTGTCTTGTTGATAAGCCCCTGCGCAAACCGGATATTCGTTCTCTTATTTCCGTCTTTCAAGTATTGAATTAGAGTTTCGATAGCCATCACGACACCCCCAAACCCATATGTTTGTACATAAATATGAATTTGGGTTGCTAGTTATTCGTGTATCTTTAACTCTTGGTAGGCCGGCAGTAAAATTAGCATGGTCTAAGGAGTCGTTAGTGGCCTACGGTTGTTTTCACGTTTTTTAGCTTTCCCGCAATATATTCTTCACCCCAAAGCTGTAATGAATATAATACCTTAAACAGCCTAAGGCCAAATGGTGTTAGCCTATATTCAACACGCGGCGGTATTTCGGGGTATGAAATCCGCTCGACCAGACCATCATTCTCGAGTTCGCGCAGCTTTTCTGTTAAGACCTTCTCGCTTATGCCGGGCAATTTACGCTGCAGCTCCAAAAAACGATAAGATTGGTCATTAAGATGGCAGATTATTACCGCTTTCCATTTCCCTTTGATAAGACTGACAGCGTAGTCCAGACTACAGATATAATTTTGGTTATCGATAGTAAGCATGATTTATTCCTTTCAGGCGGAAACATATTGCCGCAAATTCCTTACCTTTTGGTAAGTATAATTACAAAAAAGTGCGTACTTGTATTGGTAAGTTTTATAATATATATTATGTGCAAACATTAAAAATCCTGTATTAAGGATTTTTACTAAACAAGGAGGTTATTGCATGAAAGTTGTCGCCTTTAACGGAAGTCCGCGCCGAGAGGGAAATACCTACAAGAGTCTAATGTTGGTTGGAGCCGAATTAGAGCGAGAAAATATTGAGTTCGAGCTTATCCAAGTCGGAGATAAAGCAATCCGCGGCTGCGTTGCCTGCGGAATGTGCAGAAAAAACAAAAATGAACGCTGCGTAATAAACGATGAAGTAAATGATTGGATACAAGCCATGAAAAACGCGGACGGGATTCTTTTAGGCTCGCCTGTTCATTATTCCGGGATTGCCGGCACTATGAAATCTTTCTTAGATCGCGCCTTTTATGTAGCTAGTGCCGCCGACCTTCTCCGCCACAAAGTAGGCGCCAGCGTTGTTGCTGTACGCCGGTCAGGCGGGATCCCAACCTTTGATGGATTAAACCATTACATTAACTATGCCGAGATGATTATGCCTGGCTCAAACTACTGGAATGTAGCCCACGGAACTGCCCCCGGCGAAGTAGCTCAAGATGCCGAAGGTCAGCAAATCATGCGGATTTTAGGGAAAAATATGGCTTGGCTATTAAAAGTATTGGCCGCCGGGAAGCCTCAAGTAGAAGCTCCTCCTGCCGAGAAAAAGATCTTTACAAACTTTATCCGCTGATTAATCTGTTCTAATACTCCCGTCCTCTATGGGGAGTAAAGAACAGCTAATCCATGGATAATTCGCCTAAGATTCAGATGGGGTTAAAACCCCATCTGAATCAAGTCTCATTTATAAGGTAATTATTACACTTCTATGTAGGCGGCCACGGCCGCCTACATTAAAATATTACTTTAATGATCGCGCTGACTGCAATAGCCGCACCAACCCATACTACCCACTTTGGTATCCCGTATTTTTCGGACGTTTCTTCAACCTTGTCATCAATTTTACTGCCTGTTTCATTAATTTTATTTTTTAGATCTTCATTCACCAATACCACCTCCTACTGCCATCCTATTCAGTTGACAGAAAAAGGTGACATTTTGCATTAAAGGAGCACTAAACTAGTGCTCCTTTATTACTTGCTTATACTTTTGAAAACGCTTTCTTCGATAAATGCTGCACTCTTTAACATTACAACACAGCCTGTCACATTATAAAGCAGCAGCGCTAGTACTCCCAGATCGATGATAAACTGAGTCGCATAAAAAAGCATTGAAGCCATAAAGTAGCCTGTTACCCCGCCAATGGCCAGTGACAGAAGACGCACTTTGCTTTTAAACAATAAGGCCAGCGCAATACCCAGAGCTAAGCCATAAGAAGACCCATATAATGAATCTAGTATCACTTGAATCGTACTAATAGAATTTCTAGGGCCTAGTGTGAGCAGATAAGCTCCAATTGCAAGCGGCAAAGAATATAACGCAGCCATTTTTCCGCCATGGGGGATACCAGTTCGATTACCTAATAGTGCCGCGTTTAGTAGCATTGTAGTCGCTATAAGCAGCAAATCTTTCATACCTAGTTGATAAGCCAGAACGCTGGCCGCTGTAGTTATCGAGCCAACAATTACTGCGACCTTTAGACTAGGAAGTTCTCCAATATTACGGTCATTACTCAAGCTGCTTACCACCTTTTTCTCCATAAAATGTTCCCTTGTTCTTCTACCAAGCCGCTATTCTTTCCTGCTTTACTATCCCAAACTTGTGCATTAGGAAACTAAGTGCCAACCAAAAATACCGTACAACGCAACGGCTGCACGGTACTTTATAGGTTTTACTCTAGGTGGTTGGTTAAGGTACGCTAACCTTCATACCTTTATCGATGGCGTAACTATCCCCGCTTATGACATTACAAATTGAGAGCCTCTCTTTTGCGCTGGTTACTCTAATTCTAGCTACTTCTTCAATAACCTCGTCAAGAACTTCACCGGTATCGGGGTCGCGAATTATATCGGAGTAACCAACTACAAATTCCTGTCCTGCTACTACTCCTTCCCGAGCACCGCGATTAATATACACCTTGCCATCTCTCGTCATAACAACCGAACCGCTCCATGGAATGTTCGGCAGCTGTTTTATCATCCAGTCAACACCTTGCTGTACAGCAGATTCGACAGCTTTACCAACGTTATCATTCTTAAAGCCGCCGCCGCCCGCCGACCAGCCGCGCCCCGAATATCCTATACCGCCGTGTGACTTATTGGATCTACCGACAACGCTTGTAGAAGCTAAAACCTGGCCGGTAGTTGAATCCACCATATACATAGTAACATTTACTTCTGACTTAGAATTACCCCCGCCAAGGGAAAAACCGCGAATACTAACTCCGCCATGTCCGCCGGATGTATCGTCTTGTACATGAGTAATAGCACCTTTAACTAGAATCTGCGCCGGTGTCATCTGGCCGATAACTGGGGTTTTAGCACCCTGCACAGTGCGGCCTGAAGCTGCAAAGTCCTGTTCGTCCATAGCCGCATTCCGCATGTCGGTCTCGCCCAGGACAATAAACCGGCCTGTCTGGTTCAATATATCTGTCATGATTATACCCCAAGCATTGCCTATGTCCCAACGACCTGACCAGCCTGCTCTGTTTTCAAATTTGGATACTGTAACGGTATACCGCAATCCTCCGGTGTCGGCTGCTTCAACAGTCTGCGGCGGCATTGCTATGAGCGTTGCAAAAAGGATCACCACTAAGATTGAAACCACTCTCTTCATTTTATCTCACCTTCCATAAGCCAAATATTAAGATAATATTACACACTTCTGCTAAATTTCCTTCCATTTTTAAGAATTATTTCCTATTTATTGAATTTCCATATGTTGCTTCGATTTCTTTTGACAACCTAAACGGTCGAAAAATAAAAAAGAGCCTTAAAGGCTCTAGCTAAGGGTAAAAACTTAGCTCGGGAAAAAGCGTTTGGAAGGATACTTCTGTTAAAAGCTCAGGGAAAAAAATGAATTGCCCGCTATTGGGATTATTTTGGTGACTGGAATTAGCACTTTTATAATAAGGACTTGAACAGCATTTGTAGCGATACTTGCAAGTCGCGCATGGGTATACGTAAAAATATTTTCTCCTCATAATAGGAACTCCTTACCTCTTTTACTATACAGTATGCAAGCCTTTTTACTAATGTTACATAATAGTTAGGCATCGGCTATGTGTTACTATACCGCAAGTTGCAATATTCGTATTAAAACCTCGATTTTGCTAAAGCTACCGGTTAGGAGGTGTTATTATTGAAAACTAATCAGCCTAAGTACAAGACTGGTACAACCGGCGTTCAACCAAACCCGAACGCACAAGACAATAAAGAAGTCCATAAAATTGATCCGCCAAAACATTCTACCCAGCATTTTTGACCGTTAAAGCCGGCTGTTTCATGGCTGGCTTTTTAATTTTGCCAGTCCTATCCTCAGTCTTTTCGGAACCTATGCCTTGATTCATACATAAACTGCAGTAGCATATTAATAGGAGCTGCAAGTATGAAATGTGATGATATAGATAGAATAGTAGTTTTATCGATCATTTTTGCTCTTTTGGGCGACATTTTAGCTTTAGGAGTCGAGCTATTAAGTCAGCGCTGCACAAAAAAAGAAGAATTAGAAGAAAGTAAAGAAAAAGCTGCTTTGAATAAGCGTCTGGACGATTTCGAACGGCGAATTAGCAAACTAGAAAATTCCTAGCGTTAATCGTCCGTTTACAAGGCCAATAATGCCGCCCTTGCATCATATTTGTTATCAGAATTAATAATTATTTGCTGCTATCTCCGGCAATACTACCATTAAACCATTCGGAGGGAGATAACATGAAAGATTTTTGCGGCAAGCATGGCTGCTATCAGGTAGAAAGAGATGAAAATATTGAATATGTTAAGGTCTATCTCAATAGTGTAAAAGTTTTTGAGGAAGACGGGAGCAACCTTTCCCATTTTAGTGCTGGTGAAAAGCAAGTGCCTGATGTAGTATTCGAATTAATAAAAGAAGAGGATACAGATTCTATGCTGACCACCGGCATGGAGGTACCGGCCTTCTGTGCAGACGGTGTTAATGAATTTGTCGCCTCAATAGTCAAGGAATCTGATAAGATTTCAGATGGCGAGGGGCTTTATCAGCAGGTCGAACAGCTTCTCAATCAGGATAATGCACCTTGGGGTGCTCATTAGATGGTAGTAAACCGCCACCTGTTATAAAGCAAAAGAAAAAACACCATCCAAAAAATGGGTGGTGTTTTTTCTTCGCCATATATGTTGTCGCTTTATCTTTAATTATTAAATTGCTCCGGATAAATGAATTAAGTTTAACACAAATAAAGAGGCTGCGATAAAAACTATAGCGGCTCCTCCGATTTTAATTGCTTCCACGATATCATCCCCTTCTTTACCATAATTCTATTCGTTACTTAACAAATATGCTACGAACAGAATAAATACAAGAAAATAACGAAACTAGCGATTGACATAATATAAGGCACTTTTAGTTTACTCCTATTTAACAAATCTTGCAAAGTCAATTTAGAGAGCTGTAGGGAGTAAATGAGTGATAAAAAAGGCTATGGCTAAATTAGATGCCCAATTATTAAAATAACTCCCGATTAGGTCAACGACCCGCTGGGAGTCCGGATAAAAAAGAAAGCGCCCTACAGGGCGCCGGCCATTAACTAAAACACTATATTTCTCAATCTCAGCTCTTGAACTATGTCGGTTCTGCACGATTGTTTCAGCATTTCTTTCAGCATAAGCAGAGAGTTCCCCATTGAGTATGGCTTTCCTGTTCTATCCACAAAATGATAGGTACCAGAGACTTTTGTAATGACTTCTTTACCATCATTACTCATCCACAGAATTTCACCTGATTCTGTTGCCATATTACTCAAAAGCACATCTCCCCTTCGCTATTTTTATAACGAACTTTCGCCAAAATGTAATGTTTCCCTGCTAGAATATCAATTAAAAATAAATTTCATTAGTTTACTCATGGAACACGGGGACAGGGCTTTTGTTTCACTAGTCCTTCTTGCGATGCTTGCTATTTGCGCTATCATATCTTGATATATAGATAATACCTTATTTGTTATCTCAATCATCGAAGGCGATATTAATTTCGACAATCTCTGGTTGATTGCCAAGTCTTATTGGCGGTCCCCATGTACCATAGCCGCACGACACAATCAGTTGATAAGCATCTTTTTTCAGATAGCCCCAATCTTGTTCATATATTCGTTGAGTGATTATATTATTGGGGGAAAACTGTCCCCTGTGAGTATGGCCAGATACTTGAAGATCAACACCTTGTTGAACTGCTTCATTAAGTCGTGATGGCTGATGATCCATTAGTATTATTGTTTGCTTTCTATCAATATCTTTCATTATCTCAGCAAGTGTCTTTGTTCCTCTGGCAGCATATCGGGCAGCCGAAACATCATCACGACCGACAATATAAATAGCATCACCAATTTTAATCCATTGATCTTGAAGGACAGTAATACCGTTATTTTTTAGTAGTGAAACTGCTAGAGCTGGTTGTCCGCCGATATATTCATGGTTGCCGAGAACTGCATATGACCCAAAACGAGCCTTTACATTTCGAAGTGGTTCTGCAATATTATTTTTCGCTACATATTCAACGTCATCATCAATTTGATCGCCAGCATATAAGACAATATCCGGGTTCAATTGATTTAGGGATTCTGCCAATCGTTCCACACGATCCGTTCCAACGACTCGGCCCATATGGATGTCCGACACTAAAACAATCTTTAAATTATTCATTCCTGCGGCTTTTTTATTGATTGATATATCATAACGAGTTACTACTGGATTTTGCGCATTCCAAGCACCATAAACTAACATTCCCAAGAGGATAAATATAACTACATACCCCTGGTTAGTTGTGTCTTTAGCTACGGCCGATAAGAAGCCTAGTCGCTTATCAGCGATTTTGATAATATCTACGATAAGCCACAGCAGCACAGACCAATATGTTACGGCTAACCACCAATCACCAACAATAAATAAGCTTTCTGCCTTACCGACACCAGTCCGTGCCAATACACGTGAGATAATCGGGGCGGCAGCGGCTAATATAAATACAATCCAATAAACCTGTTGCGGAATGGTCACTATTGTTTTTAGCCAATAAAAAAAACGATTGCCTATGTACAGATTAGCTAGGCCATAGACAACGGCAAAAGTTAGAAGGAATCCCATGTTTGCCCCCTAAAAAGATAATCACCTTTCATACTACATCGTAAAAATTAAAAACGCAAATATCATGCATACTATGTGGAAGCCATCTCACCGTTGCGCGACCCGCGGTGATAAGCGTCCTGTTCCCTTCGTCGCTTATTGAAACAATGTCCCTGCACCCGAGAATATTTCAGAGGTGATAGTAAATGTTCGATGATCTTGGAGTAATTATTCGGACTTTAGTAATGTTACTTTCTCTTCTTTTAGTTACAAGAATATTAGGTCGAAGAACCTTATCCGAGCTGACTTTCTATGATTTTGTAATTGGCCTAGTTATCGGGCATATTGGGGGTTCTGTGATTACCAACGAAGAATTTAGTATCCGTAATGGCCTGGTAGCCCTAGCTGTTTCAGTTATATGGATTCTAGCTATTAATATGCTAACACTAAATTTCGTACCTGCCAGAAAACTAATTGAAGCCGAGCCGCTGCTTGTAATTTACAGAGGTAAAATCTTAGAGAACAATCTAAAAAAACGCTATTACAATGTCAATGATCTTTTGGAAATGCTGCGGGAGCAGGGTACGTTTGACCCTGCTCAAGTGGAAATAGCGTTAATTGAGTCGGACGGTCAACTAAGCGTATTAAAAAAACCGGAATATCAAACTCCTTCCATCAAAGATTTTGCTATTCAAAAACCCCACCAGACGCCAGCAGGCGTTCTTGCCGGGACGGAAATTATAATCGACGGTGAAATTATTGAACATGGTTTAGCCCTTAGCGGATTAACGCTAGAGCAGCTCAAAATTCAGTTAAGCAATTTAGGTGTATCCAATTGGCAAGAAGTAACTTTGGCTATGATTACTCCCGACGGCAAATTATACTTAGACAAGAGAGATGATACTCTTTAAGAGTGAAAGAATACGTAACACGGGGACAGCGTAACACGGGGACAGGGACCTTGTTTCACTATTGACTTATTGCGATGTATGCTGTTTAGCTATTTCTCTTTAGGTAATTGCTTTTAGAGCACCTAGCCATTACGCCCACCATGAAACAACTGACCTGTCCCCCTGTTTC
>JAAYSF010000024.1 GCA_012523975.1 Veillonellaceae bacterium | reverse complement strand
CGTGGGAAACATTGACGACGCGGGAAGCAAGCACGCGGGAAACAGCTGCGCGGGAAGCAGAACCGTGGATTACAAGACCTTGGAAAACAGCCAACCTGGACAACTAGCTGCCTTTCATAGTCATCGATTTCAGGCCGGAAATCATCATCATCTTCCCATTCATCAATTTCGGGATCATCCCAGTCTATCGCCATTCACTATTCACCTCGCTTTTTTTAGGACTTTGGGTGTCCGCAATATATACTATGTAACCTATAAAAGAATTGTGCTCAATTACATAATATGGATGAAAATAGGGGTGGTCCGAATAAGCGAACCACCCCTAACCAGAAACGTTTCTCCTGACTTGTCTGGCGACCTTAAGTCACGAAACATCCCATTATATCTAAATTAATTAACACAGTTGTAACTGATAAGTTATAATTCATCCCCGCTTGCCTCGTCTAATTTTTCAAGATCGAATGGCGTTGTCTGATAAACATAATAATTGAGCCAGTTTGAAAACATTAAATTGGCTGCGCTCCGCCAGCGTACCACCGGCATCTCGTTTGGATCATCATTGGGGTAATAATTAGCCGGAATATTAATCGGCAGTCCCAGTGCCACATCACGATCATATTCGGTCTTTAGCGTCAGTGCATCATATTCAGGATGCCCAGTGATAAACAACCGCCGGTTCTTTTTGTCCCGTATCGCAAATACGCCGGCCTCTTCAGATTCTGATAGTATACATAATTTCGATACTTTCTCAATATCCTCCCGCCGTACCTCTGTATGCCGCGAGTGAGGGACATAAAAAACATCATCAAAACCACGAAACAGCATCTTTTCTTTAAAGTTCATCGTATGCGGAAATACCCCGAACATTTTATGCGGCAAGGCATACTTAGGAATACCGTAGTAATGATAGAGGGCGGCTTGAGCTCCCCAGCAAATATAGAGCGTCGAATAAACATTGCTCTTACTCCAGTCCATAATCTCACATAATTCTTGCCAATAGGCTACTTCCTCAAAAGGTAATTGTTCAACAGGCGCTCCGGTAATTATCATGCCATCATATTTTCGATCCTTGATTTCATCAAAGGTTTCATAAAACTTTACCAAATGCTCCTGGGGAGTATTCTTTGGTTCATACGTAGAAGTGTACATGAAATCAAATTCAACTTGCAGCGGAGAATTTCCTAATAACCGCAGCAATTGCGTTTCCGTAACAATCTTCGTCGGCATTAAGTTCAATAGTAATATTCGAATCGGTCGTATATCTTGAGAATACGCACGCGTCTCATCCATTGTAAAGATATTCTCTTTTTCCAGTATGTTAACAGCCGGCAAATTATTAGGAATTTTTATAGGCATACTAAATCCTGCTCCTTGATAGTTATTTTGTGATTTGATCGACTTTAACGCTCAAATCATAGCTTATTCAGAATTTATATACTATTAAGTAAAACACATTAGGTAGGTGAATTCAATACCATAAACATCCCAATTTTACCCTATGCCAAGTTTTTATCCACTTAGATAGATAGATTAACAAACTGTTCCTAATAATCCGGTATTCGTTCTTGTATGAGAAAAGGGACCAGCTTAACAGCTAGTCCCTCTTTGCTTAGCATTATTCTTGCGTTAGGATATCTTTGTGTAATTAATTCTTATTTTTACGTGCAGCGATATCTGCCGCTGCGGTAAATAGTACGTCAGTCGAGGAGTTGAGAGCCGTTTCGGTGGAATCTTGCAGTACCCCGATGATAAAGCCTACCCCTACAACTTGCATTGCAATATCATTGTTAATACCGAAAAGGGCACAGGCCATCGGAACAAGCAGTAGCGAACCGCCGGCTACACCCGATGCGCCACAAGCGCCACCAGCAGACATAATACTTAACAGCAGAGCAGTCCAAATATCAACCTGAATACCGAGAGTGTGTACCGCTGCCAGAGCAAGTACCGAAATAGTTACTGCCGCGCCAGCCATGTTAACGGTTGCGCCGAGCGGAATAGATACCGAGTAGGTATCAGGATCAAGACCAAGTTTTTTACAAAGGCTCATATTTACCGGGATATTAGCTGCCGAGCTCCGGGTAAAGAAGGCGTAAATACCACTTTCACGCAGGCAGGTAAATACCAGTGGATATGGATTTTGACGAATTGTCATAAATACGATAAGCGGATTGATAACTAAAGCAACAAACAGCATACAGCCAATTAAGAGTACGAGCAGTTTGCCGTAACTAATAAGAGCTTCAATACCATTCTGCGAGATAGAGTCAGCTACTAAACCAAAAATACCTAAAGGAGCAAGTTGAATAACCCAACGCACGGCTTTCGATACTGCATCAGAAAAACCTTGAATAACTTCTTTGGTTGATTCACTGGCTTGACGAAGCGCAATACCAAAAACAATACTCCATGAAAGAATACCAATATAATTACCGGTCATAAGTGCGTGTACAGGATTGTCAACAACATTGAGCGCTAAAGTACGCAGCACTTCAACAATACCATTCGGCGGTGCTACGTCCGCAGCATTAGCAACCAGCTTAAGGCTAACCGGGTAAAGGAAGCTTGCTATTACCGCTATCAAAGCTGCGGAAAAAGTACCCAGAATATATAAATAAATAATAGATTTCATATTTGTTTTTACGCCACGCTTTTGGCCAGAAAGAGCACTCATAATGAGGACTAGCACTAATATTGGCGCAATAGCTTTTAAAGCCCCAACAAACAAGGTGCCGAAAATAGCCACACGACCGGCTAGGTCTGGCGCATACAACGCAACAATACAACCAAGGATAAGACCAACCAGTATCTGTTTGACTAAGCTGATTTTACTTATCGCTGAAAATAATGAATTAAACACGTGCGAAGTCAACTCCTATTTTTAAATTGCCACTTTCATAATAATAGTATGATTTACATAACTAGTAAGTAAAAAGGGGCCACACTCGATTATTATAATACCAACTATGTATCTCGTCAATGCACAAAAATACTTTTTGTGCGCATAAAAAGGATATAATTCGGATTATCGTTGCACTTTATTTCCTTTCTACCAAAAACCCCCAAAAGACAAGGGGACG
>JAAYSF010000023.1 GCA_012523975.1 Veillonellaceae bacterium | reverse complement strand
ATCTGATTTTTAAATTCGTCTGTGTACTCTCGCCGTTTTCTTCTGGTCATAGTAAATCTCCCCATTCCTTGGTACTTACAGTTTACTACCCCTTAAGAAAACTGTCTATTTTAGTGTAACCGATCCAGAAGCAGCGACTCACACGCCGATGCTGCCGTCGGTTCGCTGCGGCTTCTGCATAAGCGACTCAATCGGAATCAAAGATTCCGTTTCGCTGCTTAAGCTCGTAAACGCCTATGGTAGACACTTCGTGTCTTTGAACTTTAGCCTGCGTGTCGCAGAAAAGTGCCGTTGATGTAAACTAAATGAATTAGCTTAAGATTAGCATTCTAAACGGCTAACTTAGCTGGAAACGGCCTGGGAAGATAGGAATTTGCCGGTTAGCAGAAAAGCACTCACTAATTGTGGGTGCTTTTTTCCAATATAATGGATTATTTATTTAATACACTATTAATTTTCTTGTCAATGAGTTCATTTATTTGTTGTGTCAATAATTTGTTATTCTGTTCGAAAACATCAGATATAGCGTGCATTGCTACAGTCGAGCCTACTGATGCCATAACGCGAGAAACAAGGTGATAAACGTCATCGTCCTCCGTGTTAGTGGCAAAGCCTTGCATAAAAGAGGCTACTTTGTCGGGGTTATTTTTGTACCATTCATCTACGGCGTCCTGAATCTCTTGTTTTGTCATTCCAAGCATTTTGCATTGCTCCTTTATATTATAGTTTGTATACTAATATAATAACAGAAAGAAATGGTCTTGCGCGAACTAGTTTGAAAATATTGCTATTGCCAGGATTAGGGAAGCTAAAAAATTTTAAAAGTGCATCATCATACCTATAGACAAATCAATATAATCTCGTTATAATAAGTTCATAATCAAATACATCGAGTCAACGAAGACTCTCCTGTTAATACGGGAGAGTCTTGTCTTTTTTTATCGCAAATCAGGTTGAGGACCTTTCTTACAGGACAAAATAAATTTAAGAGGTGAAGGATATGGCTAAAGATTTAATTTACTACATTCCGGCAAAGAAATATAGTAAGGACGATTTGATTAACCTTCTAAAGAGCCACCCCGAGATTAAATTCGTTTCTCTTGTTGGTATTGACCTTGCCGGAAATGACACAGACGAAAAAATTCCTATGAGTATTTTTCTAAAAGATATGGACGATTTTTTCGAAGGCTCTGCAGTTCAGACGGATGGTTCTTCAGTAGTTCTTACTGGTATCGCTACCCTTAATAATGCTAAGGTTGATATGATTGCTGATTCAAGTGTAAACTGGTTCGTAGACTATAATGTAGAGCATATCGATGAAAAGACCGGTAAACCTGTAGGTACTCTTCGTATTCCTGCTTTTTTAATTCATAATGGTTTAAGAGTTGACTCGAGGTCAATTCTTGCTCAAAGTTTAGATTATGTTAAAGACGAACTTGTTACATTGTTTAATCAGTATCCTAATATTCCGGGGTTGGATCATGTGAATGTTGATGAGATTGAAGATATTGTATTTACCTCAGCTACCGAATTAGAGTTTTGGGTAAAGACACCTGCAAATAAGGCAGAGATGGCTGAGTTATCAGCTTCGCAAGTTATGCATGAGCAGTATTGGCAACGGACACGTGGTGAAGTCCGTACAGCTATGGAGCAAGCAATATTAATGCTAGAAAAATATGGTCTGGAACCTGAAATGGGGCATAAAGAGGTTGGCGGTGTTAAGGCTCGAATGGATGAAACGGGTCATTTAACTCATGTACTGGAACAATTAGAAATTGACTGGCGTTTTTCAACACCACTTCAAGTCGGTGATAATGAGCTTCAAGCCAGAATAATTATAAAAGAAGTATTTAGAGAAAATGGCCTTGAGGTAACTTTCAAGGCTAAGCCAATAATTGGTGTAGCTGGTAGTGGTGAACATACCCATTTTGGTATAGCAGCTAAAATGAAATCGGGTAAAATGGTCAATCTATTTGCTCCTACTGATATGAAAAAGGACTTCTTGAGCGGTATTGGCTACGGTGCTATCATGGGGCTATTAAAAAATTATGAAGCCATAAATCCGTTTATTTCGGCCACTAATGACTCACTTAACCGTCTGAAACCAGGATTCGAAGCGCCAGTTTGTATTGTTACTTCACTTGGTCATACTCCTGAGATTCCATCACGTAATCGTACCATATTGGCTGGATTAATTCGCGATATTAAGAATCCTATGGCTACAAGGTTCGAATTGCGTTCGCCGAATCCGTATACTAATACGTATATTGCATTAGCTACAATATATTTATCAGTGCTCGACGGGGTTAAGGCAGCACTGAAATCCGGAAAATCAAATGAAGAATTATTAGCTGAATTATCTAAAGAGGCCGGAGTACCAGGTTTTTATCTTGAAACTGACCGAGCGTATCGCAGTGAGCACGATGTTTTCGAAGATTATACTGCAGAGGAACGTGATCGATTATTCTCTAAACCTCCAGCAACTGTATGGGAGAATATGGAGAATCTCAAGAAGTACCCTGAAAAGGTAGCAGTCCTCACTGCTGGAAATATCTTCAGAGAAGAACTAATAAACGCTTTTGTCGCTGGCGCACTCACACGCTGGAAGACCGAATTGCTCAAACGTCTGATACCAGAGAATCTAGCTATTGTTAAAGAATGTCAATGTCTGCATGATGCTAATACAGTAGCGGATTATGATTTGTATACTTGGGAAAAAATCCAAGCACTACGTATATATTTAGCTAAAGACACTTTTGCTCAAAAAAGTTTGTTTACGCGAATTGAGGAAGCAGTAATAGCTGGTGAATATGAGGCCGTGTCACGATTACAACTTGAAATGGCGGATAAAATCAGTGAGCTAGAAGCGTCTTACTCAAAATATAAAAAGAATATGATTCATAATTATTAGAAAGAAATGGCTCTCATACATTAGTGTGAGAGCCATTTCTGATAAAGTAGAGGTAAGGAGTCTTGTGATAAAGAGGAGAGAGATAAGAAGTTTTTTAGATCTTGCTTGAATTTGTGTGGAAAATTTGTACAATAATACTAAGAACTCTTTTATAGGAGGATAAATAAATGGCTAAAGGGAATAGCAAACGGGCTTATCATAAGAAGGATATGGCAAAAGTAAACAGGACTGCGCTTATCATCGGTGGGGCGGCAGCAGGTCTGATTTTAATTTTAATAGTTATCTCATTTGTACGTTAAGCTGCGCCAATAGGCGCTTTTTTCGCCTATAGCAGGAATTTTCAGCTAAATTGTGTAATAGATGCTCAATGTAGTACTAATTGCTATAGGAGGATATTATGGATATAAAAACAGACTTGCTAGAAAAAGGTGCAATATTGCAACGTGATAGAAAAACCTTCGCTGTTGTACCCCATATACCTGGAGGTATGTTGTTTGATTTTAATTATTTGCACAAAATAGCAGATGTGGCAAAAAAGTATGGTGCTAAAGCGTTAAAATTTACAACTTCTCAGCGCTTGGCTATTGTTGGAATTAAACCTGATGATATTGATAGGGTATGGGCTGAGTTAGGCATACCAAAAGGAGCAGCCTCTGGATTGTGTGTAAGAAGTATTAGAATATGCCCGTCTACTCATTTCTGTAAATTTGCTCAACAAGATGCAGTAACTGTTGGGTTAGCTCTCGATGAACGCTATCATGGCATGCAGTTACCGTCAAAATTTAAGATGGCAGTTTGCGGTTGTATGAATTCCTGTACCGAGCCAGCCGTAAAAGATTTAGGAGTAATGGGAACGCCAAAAGGGTATACCATAATGATTGGCGGTAATGCCGGAATTCGGCCGAGAGTGGCAGATATGCTTGTACAGAATATCCCGCAAGAAGAAGTTCTACCGATTGTTGACAAAATTGTGACCTATTACAAGGACAATGCTCGCAAATATGAGCGTTTGGGGAAGATGATAGATCGATTAGGTTTTGAAAAGGTAAAACAAGATATATTAGGAGAATAAAATTTTCGTTAGAACTGTAATAATTTATCAATCGAAGTAAAAGAAGGGAGGCAGCTCATTGACAGAGGAATGGGTTACCAAAGTAATAGATGAAGTTGCGCAGTATGGAAAGCAGGATTTTGGTATTTGTCGTGAGGCTTTTAGTGAGGCTGATGAGAAGGCGCGAAAATATATCATTAAGCTAATGGAAGAAGCTGGTCTAACCGTTCGTACAGATGAAATTGGGAATATTATCGGGCGAATGGAAGTACCAAATAGTAAAGCTCCAGCCGTTGCTACAGGGTCGCACCTGGACACTGTACCAGGAGGCGGTAAATATGATGGCGTAGTAGGGGTTGTAGGCGGGTTAGCAGCTATTTTACGCCTGAAGGACAAAAAACTTTCGCATCCTATTGAATTGATTGTGTTTGCAGCAGAGGAATCTAGCCGATTTGCTTTTGCGACAATGGGTAGTAAGGCAATGGCAGGGCGTGCTAATATTCATGCTTGGCGAAAAGCAAAAGATCAAGAGGGCAACCGATTTCTAGACGTTTTAGCCTCAAGGGGATTAGATATTGAGAATGTTGCAAAAGCTGCACGATACAGTAGTGAGCTTAAAGCTTTTGTTGAATTACATATCGAGCAGGGAAATATTTTAGAGAGCCAAGGAGGTTCTATAGGAATTGTTGATGTTATAGCAGCACCAACACGTCTCAAAATCACGGTAGAAGGAACCTCTAATCACTCCGGCACAACACCGATGGATACCAGACGAGATGCTCTTGTAAGCGCATCAATGGTAGTACTAGCCATTCAGGAGATAGGTTTAGAGCAGTCGTACTATGGAACTGTTGCTACTGTAGGCGCGTTAAAAGTTCATCCTGGCGCCATAAATGTAATTCCGGGGCGTGTCGAAATGTGGGTTGACATACGTGGTGTTAACCATAACAGTATTATAGAGTGCCTCCAAGATATTAAAGATGCAGTAAGCACAGTTGCAGACGGTCAGGATACTTCAATATCTATTGAGATGCTATCATCAGAGAAACCGGTCGAAATGGATCAAAGTATAATAAAAGTAATTGAAGGCGTTTGCAGCTCAAGAGACTTATCAGTAGTTAGAATAAATAGTGGAGCAGGGCATGATGCCATGAATATGGCTTCACTAGCACCCACTGGCATGATTTTAATACCATCTGTTAATGGTATCAGCCACAGTGTGGATGAATATACTTCACCCCAAAACATAGAGATAGGTATCCAGGTTTTAACGGAAACGTTATATGAGTTGGCAAAATAGTTATTTAGACAGCCCTGCCTAAGAAGCGGGGTCCTTCTTTTGCTAGTCAATTATTACCGTTTATTATTATGTAAACTTATGATAAAATGACTAATGAGCATGCAGAAGGAGGTTAAATCGTTGAAGATATTAGTAGCAACCATGATGGTAGCAGTAGCAGCGAGTGTATTGTCTCCAATTGTTCCGCAAGCTCATGCCGCTGGTCTTGACGACAGACTGGCACAAGCAGTAGAACAAGGTGTAGCAACCTCGCGTATACAAGAATTTATGGAAATGAGGCAGGGCTTTGAAAGTGTCGATAAAGACGGAATCATACAGGCCCTATCATCGTTAGCTCGGGATCGTATCTCACAAAATAGCATAGATCCGGTTATGGGTAATGCTGATGTTAAAAGAGTAGTAGAAACAGCTCTGCGTGAGCAGGTTGAACAAGAAGTTACCAAACAATTAGCACCTTACCAAGAGCAACTAACCGTGCTGTCTGCGTTTATGCAGGGTGGGACAAAGCTAATACCCACTTCCGTAAGTAAAGATAACTCATTAACCGGTGCTCCGGAGAATTATAGCCGCGTAATCGACATGACCGCAACGGCTTACGCACCCGGTCCGCTCGATAATGGGAAGTGGAATAACTTAACCTATGTTGGCAGTACAGTTAAAAAAGGTGTTGTAGCTGTAGACCCTAGGGTTATTCCTATGGGTACTAAGCTATGGATCGAGGGCTATGGCCATGCTATTGCTGAAGACCAAGGAAGCGCGATAAAAGGCAATAGAATTGATTTGGCTTTCAATGATCGCCAAGAGGCACTTGATTATGGCATTCAAAAAGTGAAAGTTTATGTTTTAAATTAACCGGGATTTCCCGGTTTTTTTTATTTATTATATTTTTGCCCCTTAGCTCATATACTTTTGTAGTTT
>JAAYSF010000022.1 GCA_012523975.1 Veillonellaceae bacterium | reverse complement strand
CCTAAGAGATAAAGTTATCCTCTTTCTCTTAGGCATCTAATCATAGCATCACTTTTAATCTTCAGTAATTTAACTATTGTACGTGGGATAGCTAGATGACAAATAAGGAACGTCCCCGTTGTCCTATTAGTCTTTTTTGTAAATACGTCATTCATCATTCCTCATTTCATTCGACGTTTAGTTTGTTGGTCGTCTCAGATGTGCAATATACATTCCTGACATTTAAAACCATTTTCCTTTACTCATACATTTCTTTAATTTCCATCGTCCGCTTTAAATCGTTCTTTAATCTATTTAGAACATAGTCTTTATTAGGAAGTTCAGCAAAACCTTTCTTTATCCAGCCAGAATCTATTGTTATATCGTTATTTTTTACGTAATTCAAAAGATCTGTCACTGTTTCTAATTTTGCGTTTAATAATTCTTTTGGGCACGCTATGTTTAACAAGATTTCAGCGTAAACTAGCTTGATTAACGAATCCCCCTCATTCAAATTATCGGCGACAAATTTAATTAACCTTTCGACTATACTATAATCCTCATAATTTTCTGCAATCGCAGCTAGATTTTGAAAAGCTACTGTATCTTTGAAAGATAGCTTATTGTACCATTGCATAACTAATTCATCTTTCCAGATTAGTTCCTGCTCTTTTGGAATATTATACTTTTTATATTCTTCATACTCCCCGTCTCGACTCATATAAAAGAAATTGCCCTGATAACGAAAGAACATCGTTTTTGCTTTTGCCAAGCCATCTTCGCTCATAAACATTGCCCCCTATTTAATCGCTCGCCAAACGGTTCCCTCTTGTACAAATTTGTAGCCTAATTCACTTAGATAATTTACTTCTTTAGCAAAATATCCTGTTGCCGAAGTTGGATTTTGAGTTAGTATAATATTCTTGCCATTTGCAATTTGCTGTTGTAAAAACGATCTATTAATAAGCCACATACTTTCCTCACCAAACTCAGTTGCTAACCTTGACCAATTATTAAGTTGGAAGTAAGTGGCTCCGCGTGATGCAGCTATTGCCTCGTATGATTCTACACTATTAGGTATATATTTCCCTAACACTACTTCGGATGCCTGCGGATTTTTCGTTCCCTGTACAGCGAAATCAAAAGCCGTATTCCTAAACCCGACTATCCGAGCTTGCCAAATATTAAACTGCTCAAGAAACTTTAAGCTATTTGCCTCGCTGGCAAGAACCTCTTGTTCTGAGGCAAAACCAAGCTGTCTAAGTATCTTCATCCCGTTAGGTCCGAGGCGCGATAATACCTTTAAACCCGACCTAACTGCATGAAACGCATTGTTATATTTTCGCCATAGAGTGCGGCTGTCCCCCCTGCGAAAGCGTCACCACCAGCTAGTTTTGACGCAGCAGAACCAATAATAACACTCACCCATTGGACAAAGGGGACGTTCCTTTTTCGTCACCTTCTCTCAAATCTTTGCTATTACGCCTAGATATTCCGGTGGCTCTCTCAATTTCCCTAAGAGAGAAAGTTCTCCTGTTTCTCTTAAGCATCTAATCATAGCATCACGTTCAGTATTCAGTAATTTAACTATGTACGTGGGATAGCTAGATGACAAATAAGGAACGTCCCCGTTGTCCCATTTCTGCAGTGGTGATTATTGTCCTCCGCTAAATATCTTGTCTAGTTTCTGATTATCTATATAACCCTCTGATGCTATGTCTCTAACTAATCCTTGTTTAAACATTTCGGCTACCTTTTGGGTTGTATCTTTAGCCTGCTCAAATAGCTGCGGATTATTATTCGGATCATCCGGCGACTTAGTTATATGCCCTGGTATCAGACTCCCATTAGCACCTCTCGAATAATGGGAAGAAAAATCCTGTGCTGTATGCATAGCATATCCCAAAAAGTACATTGCGCGTTCGTGATTGCCATCCTTTTCGTACGCAATTGCTAACTTAATATTTTGGGCGAACTCGTTCTTAATATCTACTAGTGACGATTCTGGCATTGCGTGTAGCGGGTTATTAGCCTGATTTGTAAGCTTATCTGCATCCTTGCTTGCAGCTGCCAACGATACTATATCCTCATTACTAAACCCGCTCGATCTTAGCTCGGATAATAACGTTCGATGCCCGGATTCTAGCCAATTATTTTTTGTTCCACTTACAGCAGTACTAGCTCCTGCTTGTGCATTACCTCCAACAATTTCAGCAGCAGTTGCTCCTACAATAGCACTCGCTAGTTGATGAAGACCGGAATCCTTTATCTTCGCTAATTCATTCTGAACAGCTTCGTTTAATCCAGCACTTGCTGCGCCAGTGGAAAATCCATTACCACTTAGACTAGACATGATTCCACCAGCTACCGCATGAAGTAGAATCTTATTAGTGCCACCTTCATCCCATAATGCCATGCGTTGCATAGCTTCAT
>JAAYSF010000021.1 GCA_012523975.1 Veillonellaceae bacterium | reverse complement strand
GAAATTCTGGCATCACCATGTGACAAATCCACAATTTTCTCCAAAACACTGTCATCATAGTTTATAGCTAGCTTCCCGACTCCTCGTTCCTCATCAATCAATGCTTGTTTTATTATTGCTAGCATAGAACTTTTGCCAATTGGTTTTAGTCTAATTACCCTAACCCTAGACAATAGTGGCAGGTTAACTTCGAAATATGGGTTTTCAGTCGTTGCTCCGATAAGTATTAACCGGCCATCCTCGACATAAGGCAATAGTGTATCCTGCTGTGTCTTATTAAAACGATGAATTTCATCAATAAACAAAATTGTCCTTTTGCCATATAGTTTGATTCGTTCCCTAGCAGCTTCAACTGTCTTTCTTATATCTGAGATACCAGACTCTACTGCATTAAGTTTTTCAAAATGGCAACCCGTAGACGATGCAATAACCTGGGCTAATGTAGTCTTACCTGTTCCCGGCGGTCCAAATAATATCATTGATGGAATATTATCGGATTCAATCATGCGCCGCAAAAAGCCTTGTTGTCCAACTATTTCATCCTGACCATGAATTTCGTTTAAAGAACGAGGCCTCATTCTGACAGCAAGCGGTGCATTTTCCTCAATCAAAGTCTGATTGGCAAATGAAAACAAATCCATTCTTAGCACCCTTTAACTATATTAGATATAACTTTAATAACAGATTCAATGTTTTGCTTGCTAATACCGTGGTGAGTTACAAGCCGAATCTTGTAATCGCCGAACTGGCTGCATTTTATTCCTTGTTCGTCAAGTAAAAACGCAAACTTCTCAGCACTCATGCCAATACTCTGGACATCAAAAAGTACTATGTTAGTCTTTACTGTATCCATATCAATATTAATCCCAAGGTTGGCAATTTGATTAGCTAACATCTTAGCATGAATATGATCTTCCTCCAGACGTGTAACCATAGTTTTTAGAGCTACAATACCGGCAGCTGCTAAGACCCCTGCCTGCCGCATACCACCGCCCAGCATCTTTCGAATCCTTCTGGCTCTTTGGATAAATTGGCTTGTGCCAACTAGTAAGGACCCTACAGGTGCGCATAATCCTTTGGATAGACAGAAGCTAACAGAATCTGCATGCTTAGCAATTTTTTCCACTGCTAAGTTTTGCGCAACAGCAGCATTAAAAATTCGAGCGCCGTCAATATGCACAGGTATATCGTGATGCTTAGCTATAGCCTTTATAGCTTTTATATCATCGGGTGTGTAGTAAGTGCCCCCGGCTCGATTATGGGTGTTTTCCAAACAAATTAATGAAGTACGCGGCTGATGAATATCGTCGCCACGAATAGCCCGATCTACTGCCTCAGCAGATAAGATTCCCCGTTCACCCGTAATCGTACGGGTTTGAACTCCGGCCAAATAAGCCAGTCCGGCGACCTCATAGTAATACATATGGCATTCCGATTCGCATATTACTTCATCACCGCGCTGTGTATGCACCATCGCGGCAATTTGATTACCCATAGTTCCGCTAGCCACAAAAAGAGCAGCTTCTTTGCCGGTCATCTCGGCGCCGAGTTCTTCTAATTCTCGCACAGTAGGATCTTCTCCATAAACATCATCGCCAACCTTTGCCTCGTACATTGCTTTTCGCATTTCCGTTGTCGGCAAAGTTACTGTATCGCTACGCAAATCAATTAACATCGTGTAGGTCTCTCCAATCAAAATAGTCAAGTTTTAATATTATTTCGCTAGCTAACTAAAAATTCCTATTAAACTAGCCGATTACCATTACTAAATTAACTTCCGATAAAAAAACTGGCTTGTCATTCTTAACGACAAGCATAATTGAGCTATGGATCCAAAAAAATTAAACCCCACCGTGCCGTATCACCGCTGTTTTGAACCTGCCCTAGGCAGGTGGGTGCCTTCCTGCTTATTTTATGTGTCCCTTAACAAGGGCTTACACGCCATAATCAGAGTCAGGCTCCCGCAGTAATTGTGTTGGCTCAAAACATTGGCCTTCACGCGCACAGTAGGGTTAAAGCTATTATCTTTTCGTTTTTATCTTATCAAATAAGCAATCTAAACGCAAGTTTATGCGAAGGGAATGTTTTTCCAGATAACATAACATCTACTGTTTTTTTACTAAAACAGCCGTCTTAATACTAAGTTCTTTTAATTGCTTTGCTGCAACCTCCGATGGAGCTTGAGTCATAATGTCGGTAGCACTCTGCGTTTTCGGAAATGCTATAACGTCACGAATCGATGATCTTTTGGCCATCAGCATAACGAGACGATCTAAACCGAATGCGATTCCGCCATGTGGTGGAGTGCCGTACTCAAAAGCCTCAAGTAAAAAGCCAAATTTAGCGACAGCTTCCTCTGGTGTTAAGCCAATTGCTTTAAACACCCGCTCCTGCAATTCGCGATTATAAATTCTCAGACTGCCACCGCCAATTTCAGTGCCATTAAGCACCATATCATAGGCTTTGGCTTTTACGCGACCCGGATCACTCTCAAGATATTCAATATCTTCTTCACGAGGTGATGTGAATGGATGATGCATTGCGGTCCAGCGATTTTCTTCTTCGTCGTATTCGAACATAGGGAAATCAATAACCCACAGGAAGTTTAATTTATCCTGATCAATTAAATTCAATCGCCGCGCCATCTCAAGACGAAGTTGACCAAGCGCATTTGCAACTACTTGTGCCTTGTCAGCAATTATCAATAGCAAATCGCCTGTTTCGACTTTAGCAGTTTCGGTTATGTTTTTCATTATTTCTTCGGAGAAGAATTTGGCAATCGGCGACTTAATGCCTTCATCAGTAAAGCAAATCCAAGCCAAGCCTTTTGCTCCATAAGTTGCAACATAATTTACTAAACCGTCCAATTCACGACGGGGGATGTGAGAATATCCTTTTACGTTAATAGCTTTAACTTGACCGCCCGCCGCTAGCACGGTTTCAAACACCTTGAAGTCTGAGCCTTTTACAGCATCTGATAAATCTGTCAACTCCATACCGAAACGAAGATCTGGTTTATCTGAACCATACTTATCCATAGCCTCCTGATAGCTTAGACGAAGAAATGGAGTTTGAATATCAGCGCCAATTGATTCTTTGAACAGCTTAGCAATCATCTGCTCCATTGTGCTCAAGATTTCTTCACGGTCAATAAATGACATCTCAACATCTAATTGTGTAAACTCTGGTTGACGGTCGGCTCGCAGATCTTCGTCACGGAAGCAGCGAACAATTTGGAAATACTTTTCCATTCCAGCGACCATAAGTATTTGTTTGAATATCTGCGGTGATTGCGGTAGAGCATAGAATTTACCTGGATTTACACGACTCGGTACAAGATAGTCCCTAGCGCCCTCTGGTGTGCTTTTAGTAAGCATTGGAGTTTCGATTTCTAAAAAACCGCGGCTATCTAAGTAATCACGCATAGACTTCGCGACACGATGTCGCAGTATCATATTATATTGCATTTCGGGGCGACGTAAGTCTAAATAGCGATATTTAAGGCGTAACAGCTCGTCTACTTCTATATTATCCTGAATATAAAACGGCGGAGTTTTAGCAGTATTTAAAATACGGAGTTCAGCACCAAATACTTCAATTGCGCCGGTTGTCATATTTTCATTAATTGTTTCATGCGACCTTAGTTTCACAGTTCCTCTTACAGTAAGGACATACTCAGAACGAACACTTTCGGCCTTGGCAAATGCATCTTTATCAACCTCGGGGGAGAATACAACCTGCACAATTCCCGAACGGTCACGCAAATCAATAAATATCAAGCCACCGTGGTCTCGGCGACGAGAGACCCAGCCACAAAGCACAACTTGCTGGTCAGCGTGTTGCTTTCCTAATTCACCACATAAATTTGTTCTTTGTAATCCTTGCATTGTATCCATATAATTATTATTCCCCCATCTCAGCTTTAAGCTTGTTAAGAACGCACTCAAAATCAAGTAACTCTTGCTCACCGCTTGTCATATTTTTTAGCATCACTTTCCCTTGAATAGCTTCGTCTTCCCCAATTATTGCGGCGTAGCTGGCGTGATATTTATTGGCTAATTTCATCTGCGACTTTAAGCTGCGGTTCATAAAGTCCATGTCCGATGTGATGCCCTGTTTCCTTAACTCGCTTAGCAATTTAAACGCAACCGGCGTACTTGCACCTAACGTTACAACGAAGGCTGCTAGCTTATTATCACTACTTGGCAGAAGTGATTGCTTCTCAAGTGCAAGTAAGACCCGCTCAATTCCTATTGCAAAACCGATCCCCGGTGTGTCATCCCCGCCACACTCAGCAACCAATCCGTCATACCTGCCGCCGCCGCATACGGCACTTTGCGCTCCTAGCGGCTCATACTGTATTTCAAACGCTGTTTTTGTATAGTAATCAAGACCTCTAACAAGTCTAGGATTCAATTTATATTCAACACCAGCAACTGCTAATAGTTGTTTTAGGCCTTCAAAATGCTGTTGGCAATCTTCACATAAGCAATCTGTCATTTTGGGTTCGCCTTGGGAAAGCTCTCTGCACCGCGGATTTTTGCAGTCAAGAACTCTCAATGGGTTACGTTCAAACCGTGACTGGCAGTCAGGACAAAAATCAGAAAGGTTTTTCCGAAGATGGTCTTGCAGTTTTGCCCGATAAACCGGACGGCATTTAGGACAGCCCACTGAATTAATATGAAGTTTTAAATCCTTCAGACCAAGCTTTTCTAAGAACTGGACAGCTAAAATTATTATCTCAGCGTCAATTTCCGGACCTTTGGCACTCAACGCTTCGATACCGAATTGGTGAAACTGACGAAACCGTCCGGCTTGTGGCCGGTCATAACGAAACATTGGCCCTATATAAAATAATTTTGTTGGCTGAGAATCCACATAAAGCTTATGCTCTAAAAACGACCTTACGACAGCAGCCGTATTTTCAGGCCGAAGTGTAATACTACGACCCCCTCTGTCGTTAAAGGTGTACATTTCCTTCTCGACTATGTCAGTAGTCTCACCAATCCCGCGCAAAAACAGCTCGGTATGTTCAAAAATCGGTGTTCTAATTTCTTGATAGCCAAACAAATTGCATATCTCACGCGCGGTATCTTCGATATAGCGCCAATTATTAATAGTTTGCGGCAATATATCTTTGGTCCCGCGCGGACCTGTTGTTAGCATACTAATATTCCCCCTCACTTTCTGGTATACAAATCTGCAAAAAGGTCCGCTCGAATGCTTGTATATCTATCAATATTATTAATGTATGAAGACAAATCTTTAGCATTATAACAGCGTTTCAATGTCCAATTGGAATTGTCTACAACTTTAGTTCCCGCAGCGGGACCTATGCCGATAATGCCCTGTCTCTCTTCCATAATCTGAATATTGTAATTGCATTCAGTGCCAAGCCTTGCATAGCCGATATTTTCAAGATTGCCCATCATATGTTTCTGGCGATAAAGATAGTATGGGTACATGTCCATCTGGCGAGCATATTGATCAGCAATATCTATCATATGCTGGATTTTATCCCCTACCCCATTAAGCTTAGTACCACTTCTAACAGCGTTTTTAAGAATGGATCCCTTTTTCACGGCAAGAGTATGCACAGTCAGATTATCCGGGTTTAATGATGCAATTTGCATCATAGTCTCGCTAAACTCTTGCTCTGTTTCACCGGGTAACCCAATAATTACATCCATATTAAGAATAGGAATACCTGACTGCCTTATTTTACCGAATGTATCTATTATATCCTTAACAGTATGATTTCGTCCAATAAGATTTAAAGTTTTTTGCTGCATAGACTGAGGATTCACGCTTACCCTAGATACGCGGTAGTGATTCATAGCGTCAATTTTGTCATCGCTTAGACTATCTGGACGACCAGCTTCGACAGTAAATTCTCTCGTTAAATTGGTAACGAAATTATTGCTGACTATATTCAAAAGCCATTTAAAATTCTTATTATCTAAGCTTGTAGGTGTCCCGCCACCTATATAAACATTTTGAACAATTAGATTATGGCTCATGATTATTGCTTTAGCTGCTCTGATGTCTTTCTCCAATGTTTGGAGAAAGATACTTATTTTTTCGCTTTCAGGCAAAACATAGGCCGGGAATGAGCAGTACAGACATCTTGAAGGACAAAATGGTATACCCACATATACGCTTACCATTCTTCGGCTATCTTTCGTTTGCAATAAAAAAGGCCGTTGCCGCAAAGCAATATCGGTAACTAATTCAGCCTTAGAGACTCTAACATCATATTTGCTGGTTAAAACCTTGTTTATAGCTACTTTATTCAATCCCTTATCTAACAGCCGATGAATAATTTTCGTTGGCCTTACGCCACGTAATATCCCCCATGGCCCAGGGTCATATCCGGTAATTTCGCGCATAGCCGAAAGAAGATTAAGCATTGTTAATCGCTTATCGGCTGAAATTGATACATCATCGTCTATCGCGGTACTGCTTACTTTTTTAAAGCGGCGAGCCTGACCAGGAAGGTTATGAACAGTAAGCTCGGTATTTACTATCACCCTTTGCTGTTCTTCGATAATCTGGTTATTAACCACAACAACGTCAGCAGGCAGTTCAAAATCTTCTATGTTTTCCGCATTAAGGCTTTTATCTTCTGTAATATCAAATAAGGTCATTATATCACTGATTGCCTTTGTTGCTGTAGTAACCGAGTTACCTAGCACATACCGCTTAATGTTCACTTATCTTGGCACTCCTGACAATAACCGTAAAATTTTACTTGGTGGTCAATTATTTTAAAATTACTTTTTCGTGAAATCACGTTTTCAAGTGTTTCTAAGAGGTCGTCTTCAAATTCCCGAACTTTACCACAAGATAAGCAGATAAGATGATGATGCTGGTGCGGTGCTGAAGATTCATTTATTTCATACCTGCTTCGCCCATCCCCAAAATCCATTTTATGTAAAACATCCAAATCACTCAGTATTTCAAGAGTACGGTATACCGTTGCAAGTCCTATATCAGACGATTTTTCGCGTACAATATTATGAACGTCTTCTGCGCACAAATGCTTATCTTGATTATCAAGAAAAGCCTGTAAGATTATTTGTCGTTGCGGAGTTAGCTTATACTGACGATCGTGGAATTTTTGTCTTAAATCATCAATATTTATCATTTGACTCACCTGACTTTCTAAATAGTGTGCGGTATTAAGCGCTAAGTCATTTTTGATCATCATACCATAAATGACTAATTATAACTTTCAATAAAGCCGCTACTGGAACTGCGAATATCATACCTATTATTCCATATAGCTGACCGCCAATTAACAAAACTAATATAACGGTAGCAGGATGGAGATCGATTGTCTGCCCCATTACCTTCGGGACTACTATATGATTTTCAATCTGATGAATGATAATGAAAAAAATCAGTACTTTGACCGCCAGCGCTGGCGATGTTAAAAAAGCCAATAAGATCGCTGGTATTGCTCCTATAATAGGTCCAACTATTGGAATAGTTTCGGTCAAGGTGGCCAAAAGTCCTAAAACTAAAGGATAGTCTACTTTAAAAAAATACATTCCGCAGAAGACAGTGAAACCAACGATAACGCTAATCCAGAATTGACCGCGAATATAACCGCTTATAATTGCAGCAGACTCTTCAATTATGCTACGTACTCGCGACTTGCTGTTAGGAGAAAATATAGCTATAAAACTTTCTTTAAGAACTTGCCAGTCCTTCATAAAGTAGTATGCTAACACCGGAACAACTACAAGCTCAATAATTCTAGACGCTAGATCAAAAATCGAATTAACTATCTTCCGAACTAAACCTATCGAGAATGAGGCAGCACTTGATGCTGCTTGTTGTAAAAGACTAGATATATTGGCGGGCAAAGTAACTTCATTAGCCCTTGCTTCAATGGCAATAGTAATCTTCTGAATTTTATTGATAAGGTTCGGCAAGTTAGCAGCAAACTTGTCAAATTCGTGAATAAATGGCATAAAAACGAATTTTGCAACTATTGTTAAAAACAGTCCAGCTATTGCGAACGCCAATAAAACTGCCAATCCGCGCGGCATAGCCCAAGCTTTGACTCTTATTCGGCACAATAAGTTAACTAAAGGATTTAGAATAAATGCCAAAACTATAGATATTATAACCGGAAGGTAGATAGATGTCGCTAAGCTTAATACGTAGAGAAACGCAATAACTATTGCTATCTTGATCCAGTTTACCGGAGACTTGACCATAAAATCACCTACCTCAGTACTACTGGATGAATGGATTCATTTTTCGTTCCCATCCTATCGAGGTCGCTGGTCCGTGACCGGGTAAAACTCTAGTATTATCAGGAAGCGTCATTAGTTTTTCTTGAATACTATGGATTAGTATGCTATAGGATCCGCCGGGAAAATCTGTTCGCCCAATTGACTCGTAAAAAAGTGTATCACCACTAAACAATAAATCACCTATTAGCAAACTAATCCCCCCCGGCGTATGACCAGGGGTATGGCGAACTTCAAGTTCCAAGTTGCCGAACCTAATAATATCGCCATCTTTTACTATCCAGTCCGCAGGTTCAAACTCGATTTTACCGCCAATATACATAGATAAATTATGCTGAGCATTCGTTAACATTGCAGCATCATTAGCATGAATTACGATTTGAGCTCTGGTAGCCTGCCTTAGTTTATCATTGCCCGCAATATGATCTGCATGTCCATGGGTGTTAATTATATATCTCAAGGTTAAACCTTCTTGGGAGATCAATGATAGTACCTCTTCAGGATTACCGCCTGGATCAATGACAGCCGCTTCAAGAGTTTGCTCGCAATATACCAGATAGCAGTTAGTACCTAAGTTGCCAAGTTGAAACTGAACTGTTTTCACTCTTATCCTCCTTAAAATGCTCGTTTACTATCGAGCAGCATAGTAACCGGTCCATGGTTATCCAGCCGTACAATCATTTCAGCCTGAAATTTACCGCAGGACACATTGATCCCTGAGCCTTTGCAGATATCAATGAACTCAAGGTACAGCTTCATCGCTTTGTCAGGAGGCGCTGCGCTGTCAAAACTCGGGCGGCGGCCTTTTCGACAATCTGCATATAGCGTAAATTGAGAAACAACCAGTAATTCTCCCTTAATATCAAGTAATGATAAATTCATTTTACCCGCTTCGTCTGGAAAAATCCTGAGATTTATAATCTTATCAGCCAGGTATTTTACATCAAAATTGTCATCATCGATACCAACCCCAAGGAGCACTGTTAAACCCGTACCAATGGATGCGACCTTGACATCGTTAACAGTGACACTTGACATGTCAGTACGTTGAACCACAGCTCTCATATCTTCCCACCTATACTCTGCGCCGCACGATAAACACTATACACTTCTTTGATTCGGCGCATTTTAGTCATAACATTTTCTAATTGGCTTAAACTTTTTATTTCCAAAACAAGTGTAATTGTTGCGGTTTTATTTTTATGAACCCTGGCATTAACAGAGCTAATATTAGTTTTCGTTTCCGATGGCACTAGCATTACGTCTGTTAACATTCCTGGGCGATCCGTACAAAGCACTTCGATAGTTACCTTATATACTGTATCAGTAGTAATGTCCCAAGTTACTTGAATCATTCTTTCATACTCTTCAGGGTAATTAAGAATATTTGAGCAATCAGCGCGGTGAACCGAAACCCCGCGACCTTTAGTTATATATCCTACGATAGCATCGCCGGGTATTGGATTACAGCACTTTGCCAACCGTACTAGAACCCCGGACTCGCCCTCGACTAAAATTCCATGACTTGCTTTACTTTTATAGTTTTTTGGTTTAAGTTGAGTTAATAGTTGGGATAGATCCGGCGGAACAGTGCTTTTAAGTTCCCTTTTATACACCTCAATAAGTTTGGTCATTACTCCATGTGGTGTTACACCGCCGAACCCAAGTGTGGCAAACATATCTTCTTCACTTGACAGGTTAAATTTTTTGGCTACTTCGGTAAGCCGCTCGCTCTTAGCAATCTCCTTCCAGTCATACCCGAGCTTTTTACATTCACGTTCAACCAGTTCGCGCCCTTTAGCTATACTTTCTTCTCGCTTTTCTTTTTTGAACCAGAGTCTAATCTTGCTGCGCGTATCTGATGAACCAACAATATTAAGCCAATCTCTACTCGGACCATTATTTTGCTTACTGGTAATTATCTCTACGATATCGCCATTTACTAGCTTATATTCCAGTGGAACAATCTTACCGTTTACCTTTGCTCCCACACAACGATGTCCAACATCAGTATGGATACGGTAAGCAAAATCTATAGGTACTGAGCCAGCCGGCAGATCTATGACATCACCTTTCGGGGTAAAAACAAAAACCTCATCCGCAAAAACATCCAGCTTAAGCCGCTCAATAAATTCCCGAGGATCTTTAAGATCTTGCTGCCATTCAATTAGCTGACGAAGCCAAGAGAGCTTTTTCTCGAATTCTTTATCGGTTTTTCCGCCCTCTTTATAGCGCCAATGCGCGGCTATACCATACTCAGAGATTCGGTGCATCTCTAACGTTCTAATCTGAATTTCCAACGGCTTACCATCAATACCAATGACTGTAGTATGCAATGACTGATACATGTTTGACTTTGGCATGGCAATATAGTCTTTAAATCTGCCTGGTAACGGCTTCCATAGAGTGTGGACTATCCCTAATGCGCCATAGCAGTCTTTAATTGTTTCAACAATAATTCTTATCGCTGATAAATCATAAATTTCCCCAAGGTCTTTGTTGTCCTTGAGCATTTTTTTGTAGATACTATAAAAATGCTTAGGGCGGCCTTGAATTTCAGCATTAACACCTACAGAGCTAAGCCGTTCAGTTAATATCTTAATCGATTCATTAACAAGCTGCTCACGCTCACGGCGTTTTTGTTTAACTTTTTCCCCTAATTCATAATACTTATCCGGCTCTAAAAACCGGAATGACCTGTCCTCTAATTCCCATTTAATGCTAGAAATACCCAAACGATGAGCTAAAGGAGCAAAAATCTCCAAGGTTTCCTGAGCAATACGCCGTTGCTTATATTCCGGCATATATTTAAGTGTTCTCATGTTATGCAAACGATCGGCTAACTTAATCAAAACAACGCGTACATCCTTGGCCATGGCAAGGAACATTTTACGATAATTCTCAAGTTGCTGTTCTTCTTTAGATTTGTATTCAATCCGGCTTAGTTTAGTAACCCCGTCAACCATCATGGCAATCTCTTTGCCGAAGAGCTTTTCAACTTCGTCTAAAGAAATAGCCGTATCTTCGACAACGTCATGAAGAAACGCGGCGCTAATTGTTAAAGCATCTATTTGCAAGTCAGCCAAAATCTTGGCAACTCCAATTGGATGGCTTATATAATCTTCTCCTGAAATACGCAGTTGACCCCTATGGGCATCGCAGGCAAATTCATAGGCCTCTTGTACTAAAGATATTGGGGCATCGCTCTGATATGACAAAATTAGATTTTTTAAATCTTCAATATCTAGATTTGCAACGCTGCCCATTATACACCTCTCAATTACAGTAAACTCCTGCTAAGTTTATTTATTTCCTACTTTGAAGCTGGATTAATATGTTACAAGTGTAGTGATGTCATAATCTTTTAAAAGCTGACTACCGTTTAAATATGACAATTCAATTACAAAAGCTAAGCCTACAACCTTTCCGCCAAGCCCCTCAACAAGATTGATAGTAGCCTTGGTAGTACCTCCAGTTGCTAGCAAGTCGTCGACTATAAGTACCCTGCTGCCTTTTGGGATTGCGTCCTTATGGATTTCTAAAGTGTCCTTGCCATACTCTAAATCGTAACTAAAATCAATTGTCTCAGCCGGAAGCTTTCCAGGTTTACGAACAGGTACAAATCCAGCTCCAAGAACATATGCTACCGGGGCTCCAATTGCAAAACCGCGTGCTTCGGGGCCAACTACTAAATCAATATTTTTATCCGCAAATTTTTTTCCTATTTCGTTGATCGCGCACCTAAAAGCAGCACCATCTTTAAGCAGGGTGGTTATGTCTTTAAATCTTATACCTTCACTTGGAAAATTTGGGATAACTCTAATCTTTTCTTTAAAGTCCATTTTAAGCCCTCCAGTTTTTATAACCGATCACTTTAATATGCTTAGCTAATCCACCGTGATTAAATGTATTTGAGTTTTCGATATTCAATTTCATTGCCGGTGTTGGCCGTAACGAAATCTTATAGCTAGCTTGACATTCTTCCTTAGTAATTAAGCCAAGTTCATTAAGAACCTCAATCGCTAAATCAATTCCCGTATTTGTTAACTCAGTTCCATAAGTAGAAAGAATCCACGAGACAAGCTGACCAGAAGTACAATTGATTTCTGGTTTAGTATTAAGTGCTTTTAAGGCTAAGTAAACTTGGGCAACTACTGCTCTCTCATTTTGTATATTCCTATTATTACCATTTTGGCTTACACTAGTCAGCTTTATATCTTGAGCACATAGCTGAATGCTGCGGTGCCCCTGCCAATCATTAAACTCGGGTGCAAAAGCTATATCAATATTAGGGCGTTTCGAAAACTGTTCAAACATGTGGCCCATTCCCCAAGATATTACGTTTTGGCGGTTGAGCTGCTGCCGCACTGTTAGTCGCAGATGTTGCTCCTCCCGCCCAAGCGTTTTTATACTTTCAGGCACTAAGTTTACGCTCGTAAAAATTGGCCTAGGATTCCCCATTCCATGAGGAGCTAAACATGCTAGCTCTTCTAACAATGCACTGCTTATTTCTTGCAAAGAAATCTGAGCATCAACGTTAAGTACAGGTATATAATCATCATCTTTCAGAGTATTTTGGGCAATATCATTCAAACGTCTACGTAGTTCAGAAATATTATCAATATTAACGCTCAGCCCTGCGGCCAGACGGTGACCGCCAAACTTTAACAATATATCAGAGCATTGGCTTAAAGCATCGTATAGGTCAAAACCCGGAATACTTCTGCACGACCCTTTTCCAATACCATTATTTTCACTGATTATTATTACAGGCCTATAATATTTATCCACAAGCCTAGAGGCGACAATACCTATTACACCGGAGTGCCATCCAGTACCAGACAAGACAATTACCTTGTTGTTTTGAAAATCGTACTCAGTTAGTAAGCTTTCTGCCGCCGCTAATATTTCTTTTTCCAAAGCTTGTCGCTGCGTATTCTGCTGCTCCAAGTAGACCGCTAACTCTCCCGCATAATCATTGTCTTCAGTGAGTAAAAGTTCAACCCCGACAGTACCTAGACCAATACGCCCTGCAGCATTGAGACGCGGAGCAATAATAAAACCGACTTTTCCAGCGTCAATAGCCTCTAATTTACAGCTTTTTAAAAGCGCGTTTAACCCCTGATTTGTAGTTGATGCTAACTGCTCGAGACCGTGTTTAACTAAAATCCGATTCTCTCCTAAGAGAGGAACTATATCAGCAATTGAACCAATCGCTACAAAATCAAGATACTCAAAAATATGACTTTCGTCAGTCCTTAACATAGACCATAGTGCCTGGCATAGCTTAAAAGCCACACCAACACCCGCCAAATTTTTGTCAGGGTAGGTACATTCAGGGCGTTTAGGGTTAATAACTGCACATGCCTCAGGTAAAACAGCGGAAGGTTGATGGTGATCCGTTATTACTATGTCAATTTTATTTTTAAAGGCCATAACTTCATTAATCGCACTAATACCACTGTCAACCGTTATAAGTAAAACAGTTCCCTCTTTATACAGGGTATCAAGAGCACCTAAATTTAGACCATAACCCTCATTTTGTCTATCAGGTATATAATAATCAACACTTGCACCAAGCTTTTTTAATACCCTTACTAGCAAAGCGGTTGCAGTAATTCCATCTACATCGTAGTCTCCATATACTGTTATTTTTTCTTTAGCTTCAATAGCGCGTCGTATCCGCTGAACTGCTTTCTCCATGTCCTTTAACAAATACGGGTCATGCAGACTGCTAATATCCCCGAATAAAAATTCAGAGGCCATGCGCTCATCACGTAGTCCGCGATTTATTAATATCTGCGCTATTACTCCTGAAATCTTTAATTGCTTAGCCAAGCGTTTTGTTAGTTCAGGTTCGGTTGCCGACAAGCGCCACAATTTGCGCGGTTTTGCCATGGTTCCCCCTATAAGCGTATTATATATAAATACAAAAAAATACCAAGTAGTACGGTATACTCTAGAGTAATTCTCGTAAATTCAGTCAAATCCTGCCGAATAAAGAGAAAAGGTGCTGATTATAAGCAGCGTTCACTTCGTTCTAGCCACGCTGCATTAATCAGCACCTGTTTTTCTAACTCGTCTAATAAGTAAATCTTGCCACCAGCAACCTCAGCCAGTTTTGCCAAATAATTTCGATGAGGCTTCAAACCTATACACATAAACCCATAGCCCGATTCTTTTATTTTATTGGCGTAGACCAAAGAATCTGCAATCGGGTCTCTACTCATATCGGCCAAGGTAGGGACTCCGTCGGTTAATAAGATTATCATAGGATTTTTCGTCTTGACCGTTTGCAAATAATTTAAACTTGTTTTTAACCCTAACGCTAAAGGTGTAGCACCGTAAACCTTTATATTCCTCAAACTATCCTCAACTTGCTGAAAGTCTCTAGTAAACTGAACTTGCACACAAGCTTTATAGTTTTGAAAAGTAATAACACTAATTTTATCGAGGGTGGACAGCAATAAATGTCGAACAAGGAATTTTGCAGCCAAAATCCGCTGCCCTTTCATGCTCGCACTTGCATCAATTAGTAATAGCACTTCTGATTTTGGGCGTTGCTGCCTAATATAAACGCGTAAGTCAGAATGATCAAAACCTAGCCTATCACAATTAATTTGGATACTCCTCCTAGCTGCCGCCATTACAGTTTCGGCAACTGCAAATTCGGAATACCTCGTGGTATCTTTAAACGGCAGTAATATCTTTGGTCCGTTCCCAATAGCATTATCAGACTGAATGGTTTTTAGGCTGCTTGGCAGCTTGGATACCGGTTTTAATGATTTTAACATTTGCCGAAGATGTGACTGAACGTCTGTCAAGTTTTTATCTAGATATTGTTTGAATTCTCTCCCGTAGTTCGTCAATCTGATTTTGTTATCTTTTACCTCAACAATTCCCAGACCAGATAGTGAATTTATCATCTGCTCCGCATTGCCGTTATTATCAAACTTCTTTTCAATTTTTTTGCGATCGTCATCATTTTCAATCTCAGCAAGCATCTCCTTAACATCTTTAACCGTGTCAAAGCTATCGGACAACATAGCAGCATTTTGGGTAAATTGGTGCTTTTTAGCACAAGGAGATGACATACTACTTGATTCTTTGTCCTGCATATAAGAATCAGATTGATCGGCATACGGAGAATTATCGCTGGCTTTACTTTGCTTTCCTTTTACATGAACTATCTCTTCATTGCGTCGAAGCTCAAGGCCTGATAGCATAATAGCCTCTTCAACCGCCAAGATTATATAAAAAAGGCATGCTATGTGATCATTTGATACTGTCAAAGCAATATGGACATGATTCTCATGTGCCCTTCTTAGTGACAATTTTTGACCGTAAGTCAGGCTGCCTGTAATACGTCCCCCGCCAGTCCCCGTCTGAATATCAATATAATCGGCATCAACGGCATCACGACCAAAATGATTAAAAAGCATTTTATTAACGGAGAAATGTAAGTTATAAGCCTCTACTGCCTTTTTAATATTAGCTGCTACTAGATGATGATCGACCTTGCCAAACTGGTGAAAAACATCAATATGACAAACACTTCCAATTTCCTTGCGCTGATAAAATGCCTGTCCAGCATCAACACCTTGTAATATGTTGACCTTTTCCGGCGTACTGGGATGAAAGGTATGCATGTTTTTACTCACCACAGCACTTTGGCCGATTCGAGCCCCTTTATTTTTGGCTAATAAAGCCTTAACCCTTCCTGCCGGCATCGCAAGACTGGGCAGTAGACACGAGTTTCTGTAATCCCAACAATTCTCAACCATGCGATTATTTATCCTCACTTGTTACAAAATGCTCGATCGATAATTTAGATAAAGGAGTTGCCTGATTGGGAGGAGCCTGAATAACAACCTGAGTTGGATTAGCAATTTTTTCCTGCTCGCCTGGCGACGAATGACTTTTTGTCTGCCTAGTCGACATGTTAGAATTATTACTTGTAGTGCTGGAGCTTGAATTATCCCCTTGTTGTGACATTTCTGATGACTTTTTTGGCTTAGGCGGTGCTGACGGTCTTACTTCATTTATCTTATTGGGTAAAGGTGGATTTATTAACGGTTTTGCTGCAAAACGACTTAATTTAAATTTACCTTTTATACTTCCCCAAAGCTTCGCCCACCAATTATTATCTTGCCGGTCTGTTTTGCTTAGTTCCTCTTTAAATGAATCTTGAACTGGAATTGGCTGCACGGCATTCTTAACGTTGTTACTAATGTTCAACCCATCTAAGTATTTTAGAATACTCGTTATTGTTCCATTATCAGCTCTGTTATTAAGCACTAACGGAACTGTCCCGATTATATCATCAATAGTTATTGCTTTTCGACCTGCAATTAGGGCCGACAGACTGGCAGCTGTTTCCATGCTTTCTACCGCTCGCAAACTTTCCAAACCAAAGTCGACATAAATACTAGCAAATACATTCCTGATAGTAGAGTCGCATGTTATGTCACTTAAATTGCCTACCACTTTGATCGGTTTATGTTCTTCGACGGATGTATTTTGATTTTTATGCTCAAGAATTGCCATAACAGCCTGATAGTCACTAGGTCGTCCCATGTTTACACCAAGATCGAAACGATCTGATAACTGTTTTCTTATTTGAACTAACGGGCCCGGATCCTCATCTGGATTTGATGCCGCCCATACAGCTACCGAAACAGGTAGCTCAACAGTCGGTAAACCGGTCTCTTCAATCTGAATACGCCCTGGCTTAGTCCCCATTAAATCGAGCAAAACGTCCGCTATTTCCGGCGAAGTATCAGCTAGGCGATTAATTTCATCAACAAAGATAATCCCACGATGCGCCTTAGGAATGGTACCCGGAAGCAAGGCAGCAATCGAGTTCGACTTATCGGTAAGCCGTGCAAGATCTATGCTTCCTACAACAGTACCGATTTTTGCCGAATGAGATATTTCCAGAAATGGACAGGGCACAGTTTCAGTTCCGATTGCAGCAATTGCTTCTGGTGATAAATTCCTGTGTTCCGGACAATGGGGAGCTGCTGGGTGGCAATTATAGATGCAATTTTTTATTCTAACTATCGAGGGCAGAATTTCTTTCACTGCTCTCATAATACTTGTTTTACCAGTGCCGCGTAGACCTTGGGCATGGATATGAAAGGGGTATCCGTTAGTAAGGGCAGTAACTGACATGTCCACTGCCCTAAATAGTTCCCGGTTTCCATCGTGCCGGATGAGTTTATAATATGATTTCAACGAAACCCCTCCCGCATTTTTTTCTTATTTTGTCCATTCTGAGTACTTCTAATGCTGATGGTATAAGTTAACAGTAAAGACAAAAAAAGAAACGGAAAACATCTCGTCCGTCACTGCAGTATATATATTGTTATAAGCACCACCATAATGAGACCGCACCCAAATCTGATTAGAGCTACAAAAGCTAACCTTGAAAGCACCCTAAAAACAGTATCAAGACGAGGTAATAACGTTTTGCCGACAATAAGTTCCCAAATAATAGTCCCTAGCAAAGGACCAAATAAAGCATCAGAAGCGACAATCCCAGCCAGATTGCCGGCTGTAGTATCTGTACTGAATATAATTGGCACTTTGAATTCTTTAGTTAAATAGATCCGCGCAACCCGTCCACCTATCTCAGCCAGCAATGTTAGAGATAGTAACGAAATCACTAGCCAGGGACTTAAAGCTGAAAACCCATCAAGCGCGCTATAAAAAAAGGCAACACCAATAATAAGCAGTGTTCCCGGTAAACGCGGCGACAAAGTAAAAAACAGACCAATGAACATTATTAAAAAAGCAAAAAAGTTGAGAACCAATATATTTCGCCCTCTGCCTATTATAGATAATCACTACATTTAAATTATGACTGTTTAATCCCATTCTTATGTAAAAAATATGCTGTATAAACAATAAAAACTGCCATAAAAAGGCCGGTAAAGCTCATAACCTCAATTATCGTCTTGAAATCAGCAAAAGCACCGAAGAATACTAACACTGACGCGATTAAAAGAGCAGGCCAAAACGAAACTCCTGTTAATATGCTTACTTGCTTAGCGTTTACCATCATAGCCGGTGCCATGGTATTCAGAAATGTACAAAATAATATTATATCAAACAGATAAACCGCGTTACTCCCAAAAGTACTGGCATAAACACCTGACAATGCTAAGGGACCATGAACTTGTGCGACGATAACTAGATGAGCCATAACAAGTGTAATAATACCTTCAATAAGTTTGGCGATTATAACTAAGAATATCGCTTTATACCCCTTCTGGGTCAAGTATGCCGCGGTCTCAACAATCAAAACCGGGCGCATTCCCCCGACATTATAGCCAATCAGCGCACAAACTAACAGCCAATCAACATTTGCCGAAAAATTGATATTTCCTATACTGCTTAGATCTCTTGTAAACATCATTATTATCACAATTGGTACCAGAGATAGGCTGATATAATTTGATATCTTTAATAGTTCAGAGGCATATCCCGCTGCCAAGACCGAAAACACCAGCAAACAAATCGGCACTACAATCGTTGGTGTCAAACCAGTAATTTTATATATTGCCCAACCGCAATAATATCCCCCTGTCAAAGCACTTGCTGGAACGCAAACCGCTAATATAGCTATTGCTAGTATCTTTTTTCCCCTACAGCCGAATAATCTTTTAATAACTACTAACAATTCATAACCTGATTTTACGCCTATCCATGCTGCTAAACCGGCTATTATTGAACCAAACACCATATAGGCAAATATCGTCGTTATATAAATATCTGGGCCAACAATAGCCGCCATATCCGGTACTAAAGCTGCATTATCACCTGCAATATGAGCAACAGCAACGCAAAGCGCAGGCAGTAATATCCACATTAAATCACCACCTTTGTTGCTACATGATATTAAGCTAGCGGCAGGTTGGTGAATAAAAACGCGGCTGTTGCTTTTTAGCAACAGCCGCAAAATTGCTTTAATTAGATTTTACTTAGCACCTTTCGTTTTAGCACTAATTCGTTTACGATCGGCATACTCCTTCCAAATTACCCAGATAGGACATGCATTGAATATTGAAGAATATGCCCCTGCCGAGATGCCGATTATTAGCGCAAGAGCGAAATTTTTTGTGGTTTCGCCGCCAAAAACATATAGGGACACAGCCGCAAACAAAACGGTCAGCACTGTATATATCGACCTTGTCATCGTTTGCCAAATACTCCGGTTAACTAAAGCTTTGATATCTTCGCCTTTGCGATGAGCCTTTAAGTTTTCCCGAACACGGTCAAATATTACAATAGTATCATTGATTGAGTAACCTACGACTGTTAACAGCGCTGCTACAAAGGCTGCATCGATTTCCAACTGCATTAATGAGAATGCGCCTAAAACGATTATAACATCGTGGATAAGCGTAAGAATGCCGGCAACGGCAAACTTAAACTCAAATCTATAGCTTATATAGACAATCATAAGTGCCCAGGATACCAACAGGGCGAGAACTGCATTACGAGTCAACTCTGATCCAATAGTTGCGCCAACCTTTTCGATTCTTAAGAACTCAAAATCACCTAGTTTTTGGCCTATGTCATTTACTAACACCCGTCGCTGGTTATCATCAAGGATATGCGTCCTGATAAAAACATTCGGCGATGAGGTTACCTGCCCTGCTGCCGCCAACTGAATAGTGCTGTTCTCTAATTGATGATCTTTTAAAACATCCCGAACTTCGGCAACAGTCACCGGTCGGGCAAATTTTAAGTCAAGCAAAGTACCGCCTGTAAAATCAATACCTAGGTTAAAACCCTGTACAGCCATTGATATAGTGCACGATATTAGAATTAGCCCAGACAGTAGGAGCCATAAATAACGTCTACCGATAATATCAAATTTCATGTTAATTCCCCCCCTACGCCCCAAATACTTTGCCATTTTTGAATACGTTGGAATTCATCAGCATTTTTAGCAGATATCTGGTAACTGTGATTGCTGTAAACATACTGAGAATAATACCTATACCAAGCGTAATAGCAAAGCCTTTAATTGGCCCTGTTCCGAGGAAGAATAACACAGCTGCAGCAATTAAAGTAGTTGTGTTGGAATCTAAGATAGTTGAAAATGCACGTTTAAAACCAGCTTCCATTGCAGCCCGCAACGTTTTGCCCGCTCGATATTCTTCTTTAAATCGTTCAAATATCAATACGTTGGCGTCAACAGCCATCCCTATTGAGAGAATAATACCAGCGATACCTGGAAGGGTCAGTGTCGCATTAAGCATATTAAGAGCAAGCAATAACATTAAGACGTATAGGAGAAGAGCTATATTAGCAACAAAACCTGATAAGCGATAGAAGAGCAACATAAATAATACAATTGCCGCGGTTCCGACAGTAAATGCAAATTGGCTTTTTTGTTTAGAGTCTTCACCCAGGGTAGGACCAACTGTTCTCGTTTCCAACACATCAACTTTTACCGGCAACGACCCGGAACGCAGCAGTATAGCTAACTGCTGAGCCTCTTGGATTGACCTGTTACCGGTTATCACTGCCTTCCCGCTTGGAATGGCCTCTTCAACAACAGGGCTGGTCAATACCTGCTTGTCCAACAAAATCGAAATGTGCTTACCAACATTTCTCGCCGTCAGATCAGCGAATTTTTTTGCGCCATCATCAGAAAACTCAAGTGATACCAAGTTTCTGTTAGACTGATCTATCTGGGCTTGGGCGTCCTTAAGATCTTTGCCTGTTAAAACTGTAGTGCCGCTCTCATCTTGAAACTCTAAGAGTGCAGTTTTACCTAACATGTCAATTGCCTTTTCAGGATCGCTAATCCCGGGCAACTCGACAATAATCCGTCTATCGCCCTGCCTCTGAATTATTGGTTCTGTTAAACCAAGCTCGTTAACACGCCGTTCAATAATTTTAACAACACGTTGCACCGCATCTTCATCTACTTTGGCCTCTGGCGTATCTACCGCTTCTAATACAACATGGGTTCCACCTTGTAAATCAAGACCTTGTTTAATAGATGTTGCTAGGGGCAAAATATAATAGCTGAACAAACCGATAATTGCTGCAACAGCTATTAAGAATTTAGTCATATTCCCCCATCTCAAAAGTTTCTCCCCCAATCTTGTCTTATCGTCGACTACGTTCACAAAATATTATATCTGGATTATTATGACAATGTCAATCAAGGGCATTTGTTACAATAACCTATTGCCATTAATTATTAAGCCAAAACGACAATCTAAGAACTCAGCCGCTCTGCGGCACATTACCATACGTATCAGAAATATTTCGAAGTATTCCATTATGGGACAAATAGTCGTATCAATTTCCACGTGAAGAGTGATTTCCTTTAGCTTTTTGTCAATTGACAAATTACTGTTATCAGCAGCATAATTGACACGATCATGTATTTCAAATTTTGCAAAGTCTTTAGTTGTAACCCTTGCCCGAAAAACATCGGATTTATCAGCCAGTATTAGAGCTGCAGCAACATGATTAATAGCGTTGCCGCGCTCTTCTTCATGATTGCCGATTGCGGAAATAACTAAAGCGATTTCTTCTGGCGGCATCCCCATACGCACCAAAATATTATAAGCAATTACAGCGCCGGTACCACCATGATTATAACGGTTTACCATATTTGCTATATCATGCATGTAACCGGCAATTGCGGCAAGCTCACAATCACGTTCACTATAATCTAAACACTTGAGAACATAATACGCGCGTTCTGAAACTATTGTAGCGTGGCGTCGACCGTGCTCAGTAAAGCCAAGCTTACTTAAGTATTCAGTACTACGAGATAAATAAACATTGATTTCATGATCTTTCTTTAATTGCTCAAGTGTAACCATTACCACAAAAATGCCTCCCCTTTATTGACCAAACTCAAGAGTGTAAAATACATTAAGGCAAAATGTAACAACAGTTACATTTTGCCTTTCTTGCAATTTAATATTCCCATTTCAGTTAGTAAATAGTCCATTGGAAGGTCATGCCGCTCTTTAGGAATTTCGCTAAAAATGTTTTCAGCCCAACAGACACCAACGGTTATAGCTTTTTCGGCTGTTGGGAGAAATCGATCGTAATAGCCGGCCCCCATACCCAAACGATATCCTTCATGATCAAAAGCAATTCCCGGTACAACAATTAAATCAATAGAATCTGCTTCGATAATCCTTAGCTTTAACGGGTCTGGCACAAGCAGGTTAAATTTACCGGGAACTAAGTCGTTAAAGCTTTCAATTAATGCCGCCTCCATTATACCCCACGTTTCGGTTAAATGCGGAATGCCGACCTGCTTATTACGGGACCACGCATCCTCAAAAACAGGCATTATTTGAGGTTCGTCCGGGAATGGCGTATATAACATTATATTGCCGGCATCAAGATAAATACTCGAGTTAATAAGGGTCTGTATTATCCTCGTACTAAAATTACGAACTTCATTCTCAGCTAATTTTCTGCGTTTGTCGAGAAGGCGTTTGCGTAAATCTTTCTTTTCTTCTTTAATAGTTGTCAATTTATTTGACTGGTCCTATTTTTTACTGCCGTTCTTAGGTTCATTCTGGAAACTAGCAACGGCTGTACGAGATATGTCTACTTCAACCTTCTCAGATATCTTAAGAGTAACAACTTTCTCGGTAATTGCAGTAATAGTACCATGAACACCACCAATTGTTACAATGCGGTCACCCTTCTTAAGACTGTTAAGCATTTCATTGCGGCGCTGCTGTTCCTTTTTCTGCGGGCGATATAATAAGAAGTAGAAAATTACACCCATTAAAACTATTGGTCCATATTGTGCAAGAGCCGTTATTAGTTCGGGAGACATTGCTGACAAGTAACTCACCTCCATATTATTTTATTCAGATGATTCAACGCGATTGCGGCTAAATCCTCTAACGCGTTTTGTATTGTTCCCAAAACTCTCGCCTAAAATCAAGAAATCTATCATCAATAATAGCTTTACGCATATTTTTCATGAAATCTATTAGGTAATGTAAGTTATGAGTCGTTGTAAGACGCAAACCGAAAATTTCATCTGTTTTTAATAGATGACGAATATAAGCGCGAGAAAAATTACGGCATGCATAACAGGAACAATCTGGATCAAGTGGTTTAAAGTCACGCGCATACTCAGCGTTTTTGACTACCAATCTTCCCCGGCTTGTCATAACCGTCCCATTACGAGCAACTCGCGTCGGAAATACACAGTCAAACATGTCAATACCATACATCACACCCTCAAGCAAACAATCAGGCGTACCCACTCCCATAAGATATCGTGGCTTGTTATCAGGCAATAATGGCACTGTATGCTCTAACATTTCATACATCAATGCTTTGGGCTCGCCTACACTAAGACCACCGACGGCATACCCTGGAAAATCTAATGATACTAAATCATTTGCACTCATTGTTCGGAGGTCTTTGTACATTCCGCCCTGCACTATACCAAATAATGCCTGGTCTTTTCTAGTATGAGCCGTTTTGCATCGTTCAGCCCAGCGTGTTGTTCTTTCGGTAGACTTTTTGGCGTAATCATGTTCAGCCGGATATGGGACACACTCGTCAAAAGCCATTATGATATCAGCACCTAGTGCCATCTGAATCTCAGTAGCTTTTTCGGGTGATAGAAAGTGCTTGGAACCGTCTATATGCGATCTGAATGTTACACCATCTTCGGTTATTTTGCGTAAAGGTCCTAAGCTAAAAACCTGAAAGCCACCACTATCAGTTAAGATACCGCCATCCCATTTCATAAACTTATGGAGTCCGCCTGCCTCGGCAACCAGATCATGCCCAGGCCTTAAATACAAATGGTAAGTATTGCTTAAGATTATCCCAGCTCCCATAGCTTTCAGCTCGTCCGGTGACATTGCTTTAACAGTAGCTTGAGTTCCAACTGGCATAAAGATTGGCGTATCGAAAACACCATGAGGTGTATATAATCGTCCTGCCCGCGCCCCGGTCTTAGAACAGCGTTTGACAAGTTCATAATGTATTGCCACAAAAATTCCTCCCTCGCGATATCACAGGCTTTAGTAAATAAACATAGCATCACCAAAACTAAAAAAACGATAGCGATGTTCTATTGCTTCTTTATATGCTTTTAAAACATGTTCTTTCCCGGCGAACGCACTTATTAACATTAATAGAGTCGACTTTGGTAAATGAAAATTAGTAATAATAGCATCAATGACTTTAAATCGGTAGCCCGGATATATGAAAATATCAGTCCACCCGCTTTGTGGTTCTACTAAACCCTCCTTGCTCGCGCTTTCGAGTGTTCGAATGCTTGTTGTACCAACAGCAACTACTTTGTTTCCTCGCTTTTTTGTAGCATTGATAATATCGGCGGCTTGTTGAGAAATTGAGTAATATTCACGATGCATTACGTGCTGCGTTATATCATCTGTCGACACCGGCCGAAAAGTCCCTAATCCTACATGCAGAGTTATAAAGGCAAAATTAATGCCTTTTGTCTTTAAAGTATCCATCAAAGTGGAGGTGAAATGCAATCCAGCAGTCGGAGCTGCTGCCGAACCACGTTCCCTGGCATAAATCGTCTGATAACGTTCTTTATCACGTAGCTGCTCTTTAATGTATGGTGGCAAAGGCGTTTCTCCCAACTGATCCAATATTGCTTCAAAAATGCCATTATAATGAAATTTTATAATACGTCCCCCGAAATCGGTTGTTGATATAACTTCACACTTCAGTTTTTCACCAAACTCGACGATAGTTCCCGGGCGGGCCTTCTTACCAGGCTTAACTAGTGCCTCCCATTCATCACCGCTTATGCGATTGAGAAGGAAAACCTCTACTTTTCCACCCGTTCCTGCCTTCGAACCGATTAGCCTTGCAGGAATTACCCTTGTATCGTTAAAAACCAGGGTATCCCCTGGTTGTAGGTAATCCGGCAAATTATAAAAATGATTATGTGTTAGTGCCCCTGTTGCGGCCTTGAGAATCATTAGTTTTGAGTGATCCCTGGGCTCTATCGGCTTTTGGGCAATAAAATCTTCCGGTAAGTCATAATCAAAGTCTGATAATAACATCAAGAGACTCCTTTACTAATATGCCTTTTTAATATCTACCCCTTGGTAGTAGTGTTTCAATATCTGTTTAAAATATGTGGTATCCCCTTTCGGGGCATTCTCTGCCATAGCTTTAGCTCCCCACTGTGATAAACCAATCCCATGCCCCCAGCCAAAACCGGTAAATACTATTGTCTCATTAGTGCGGGCAGTGATGCGATGTATAGCGTTCTTTTGATTCAAAAATGTATCGTTTTTTTGCGAGGGTAAATTTACAGGCACTTCCTTTGTCCAGCGGTCACCATAACTGTCCGTAACATCAAACTCCAAAACCTTTTTCCCAGGCAAAATTACTTCTATATCGAATAAGGTGCTTTTTAATGCTAGCGCGCTGCGCAGCTTATTACCAGTTATATAGACTGTACCATTGGTTCCCGTAACCCGAATCTCTTTAACCCTCCCGGAAATGCCCCGATCAAATGACCTTACAGGGGGTTGGGTAAGACGTGATAATTCTATAGACTGTATGCTACCAACATCATAGCCAGCATTTTTTAAAGCCATTTCAAGCTCATTGACTGTGAACTTTTTTTCCCACTTAAAATAGGGTGACTTTTGATCATAATCGGCCACACCTTGCAAATAAGGGTAAGCACCGCCCCAAACATTTTCACTGTTCTCAGTATAACCACCTGAACTGCTATGAAAATAAGCAGGTATCAATTTCCCCTTATAATAAATCGTTTCACCATAAGTTGCCGACACAGCCTTTACAGCGCCGGCAGCTTCGCTGTCTCGACCACCATATACTTGACAATCGGTAGATGCGCAGACATCATAACCGTCAGCTTTATGTTTCTTTAGGCTAAGGCTGTATAAAGCATATGTCCTTGCTGCTACCGCTTGCGCCTTTACAGCCTCACTAGGCCAACCAGGTGACATCTCTCGGGCAACAACGCCGTACAAGTATTGTTCAATCGGAAGCGTGTTGATAACTGTAAGACCATTCTTGCCATATGTCCGATGGATACTTATTTCTCCTCGATAGCTATGCCGATTAATCATTATAGCGCTTTCACTATTAGCTTTGGAAGTAATATTAATCCCCTTGCTGGCAATAGGTTTTCCGTTTATAGCTATACTTTTGCTTGATAACGTAATACTTACCTTTTCCCTAGGTTTAAATTTTGCAATAATCTTTTTTGTATCGGTATCAGCGACAACAAAATCATTATTAGCGGAAATCATAACGTTAGGCTGATTAGATAGAATCCCAACTCTTATATTAGGTTCCTTAATCATGCTTTGACCAAACACATAGACAGGAAATATAAAACTGCCTAAGAACAATAGTATAAGCATTAGCTTAGTTTTCAAGAAATATATCCCCTCTCGCTATCTTCGACCAAAGATACTCAAGATTATAGTAAGTATGATGCTTATTACTATTGATGAGACTATCGGAAAATAAAAGCCAAAGTTCTCGCCTTCAATGCGAATATCGCCTGGTAACCGCCCTAAGTTTATTACTTTTCCGCCGAAGTGAACAATAATCCCAATAATAAATAATATTGCACCAAAAGTCATTAGCATCTTTCCAAACGAATCGAAACCAAAAGGCAAGCGAATACCTCCTCCGTGTAGTTAATCTGCCGAAGGCTGTTTCAATCCTAAATGCTGGTACGCTGCACGTGTAACAACTCTGCCGCGCGGCGTCCTATTTAAAAAGCCCCTTTGCAACAGAAACGGCTCGTACACATCTTCAATTGTTTCTGTCTCTTCACTAATAGATGCTGCAAGAGTATCAATACCTACCGGACCCCCGTCAAATTTTTCAATTATCGCCCTTAGCATATTACGATCTACGTTATCTAGCCCACATTCATCAACCTCGAGCAGAAGCAATGCCTTACATGCGATATCGCGTGTAATAACACCGTCACCGGCAATTTGAGCAAAGTCACGAACCCGCTTTAGCAATCGGTTAGCGATACGCGGTGTACCTCTTGATCGTTTGGCAATCTCATAGGCCCCATCAGTATCAATCTTAATATTAAGTATTTCGGCTGCTCGCTCTACAATGCACACTAGGTGCTCTGGTTCATAGTATTCTAACCTGGCTATAACGCCAAATCGATCGCGTAAAGGCGCAGCTAAAGCCCCGGCTCTTGTTGTAGCCCCAACCAAAGTAAAAGGCGCTAAGTCTAGTCTAATTGATCTCGCGCTAGGACCTTTGCCAATAACAATATCTAGAGCATAATCTTCCATTGCTGAGTACAATACTTCTTCGACATTTCGTGATAAACGATGAATCTCATCAATGAATAAAACATCATTTTCACTTAAATTGGTTAAGATTGCTGCCAAATCTCCAGCTCTCTCAATAGCTGGTCCCGACGTTATACGAAGATTCACGCCAAGCTCATTAGCAATAATACTGGCTAAGGTTGTTTTACCTAGCCCTGGGGGTCCATATAACAAGACATGATCTAACGCCTCGCCGCGGGAAAGGGCGGCCTGAACAAAAATGGTTAAGTTAGATTTTACTTTATCCTGCCCAATATATTCATTAAACCGGCGTGGTCTTAAACTATACTGCCAGTTATCCACATCTTGTTCTGCACCGGAAATGACTCTCGAGTCCATTATCTTCTGCCGACCTCCTTAAGTGCAAGTCGCACAGTTTCTTCGGTTGCCTGACTCGCCCGATAAACCTTACTTAAAACAGGATTAATTTCTGACGGACTATAGCCCAAAGCAAGCAATACCTCTCGAGCCTCATCGATTACCTGGTCGCAAGGATTTGGTTCCTCGACTACGGTAGTCGGTTCATTATCTGATTCGCACTCGATATTGCCAAGCTTATCCTTAAGCTCGAGTATTAAACGCTCGGCTGTTTTCTTGCCTACTCCCGGCATCTTAGTCAATAGCGTTAGATTCTTACTGGCTATAGCAAGACAAAATTGGGCAGGCGTAACCGAAGACAGTATCCCTAGTGCTACTTTTGGACCAATTCCCGTTACCGAAATAAGGCTCAAAAAAAGTTGGTATTCATCATGCGTTAAAAATCCGAACAGTGACAAAGCGTCTTCCCTAACATTAAGGTATGTATATAAATGAACGTCCTCAGCTATAGCAAGTTTCTGACGAGCTGACGCTGTGATAAAAATCCGATAACCAATTCCCTTAACATCGATAATACAATGATCATTAGAAATTTGAGCTACCCTGCCACGGACAAAACCAATCATTATTTTGCCCCCCACCTGTTACCAATATTATAAGAATGGGTGGTGCAGATTGCAATAGCCAAGGCATCCGCCACATCGTCAGGATGAGGCTTGTCCGGTAAATTTAATAAGCGTTCAGTCATATATATAACCTGATCTTTTGTGGCTTTTCCATAACCGACAACTGACTGCTTAACTTGTAACGGAGTATACTCACATAACCTAACATTATGTTGAGCTATTGCCAATAAAACTACACCGCGGGCCTGACCTACAGCCATGGCCGTTCTAACATTCTTATTGAAAAATAACTGTTCGACCCCTGCTACGTCTGGTTTGTATTGCTCAATCAAGCTACTAATACCACTATAAATTATTGCTAGTCTTTCTTCTAATTTATTAGATGGGCTAGTTTGTATGGCACCATAGGTAACCGCACGTAAACGGCTGCCATTAAGTTCAACTAAACCATAACCGCAAATGGCGGTGCCCGGATCTATTCCTAATGCAAGCATATAAAAAAGCCTCCCTTGAGGGAATTTATTCGACAGCGTTATATTTTACTCCTTTATTGCTTAATTAGCAAACAATTTAAATAAAAAAGGCAGAGAGTTTTTCTCTCTACCTAGATTCCATTCCTTCTAATGTCTGCAGCAACTCTTCCCTTGATTGTACAACCATGCCCCGCTTTAATTCCTCAGCATCCTGCGGGTGCAGCTTGTTAATTGAGATTTTAGTAACTTCCTTTACTATGGCTTTGGGACCTGGCCTTCCATAAAACACTGCAACATAGCCATCTTTGACGCCAATAAACATATTATTTGCGTGTTCACGGCAAAAGCTATCAACCTTGAGTGTCATTACTACTTCAAGATTGTCAAACTTATCGATAGTCCAGCCTTGATAAACTTTTTGAACCTGAAAGTAGTTAAGGCCAATAAGGTTATCTGCAGGCTTGCTTCGCAGCACTTCCTCATCTTTACACTTAAGATAAACAATTTTTTGGACAAAATCGGTATTAGAATTTATCTTAATCTTACTATCCTGCTTGGCGACCTCAGTTTCTTGAGGTACAAGCGGCTTGTTTTCGACATTGTTATAGCTTACCAAATAGTAAGCTGCGCAGCCAATAGCCAATACAACGCCGGCGATAGCCAATATTTGCCTTCTATTGTATTTAAAAAGTGGCAACATTGAAAACATCTCCTCATTTTCATGCTGCCACCAGTATTACCAAATAATACAAAAGTTATTCACTATTCGATATCTTCAGGTAAATCGAAGTTCCCGTATACTTCTTGTACATCGTCGTGTTCTTCAAGCAGTTCTACCAGTTTCATTAATTTAGTTGCATCGTCTCCGCCTACAGCCATTGTTGTATCTGGAACCATAGCAATCTGAGCTACTACGGTATTAATATTATTATTTTCGAGAGCCTCTTGGACCTTGACAAATTCTTCAGGAGCCGTCGTAATTTCAAACTGGCCGTCTTCGCTCTTTAAATCTTCAGCTCCAGCGTCTAAGACAAGCATCATCAATTCTTCCTCATCAACGCCAGTTTCTTTATCAATTACAAAAATACCCTTTTTCTTAAACATCCAAGATACACAGCCGGTCTCGCCTAAATTGCCGCCATACTTTGAAAAAAGGTGACGAATCTCAGCGGCAGTACGGTTACGGTTATCTGTCATTGCTTCAACCATCAGAGCTACGCCTCCAGGTCCATAGCCTTCATAGGTTAACTCTTCATAATTTGCACCCTCCAGCGTGCCAGCCCCTTTTTGAATAGCGCGTTGAATATTGTCTTTAGGAATATTATTTTCTTTTGCCTTTTGTAAAGCCAATTTTAGTCGCATATTACCGGTCGGGTCACTTCCACCAGTACGAACTGCTACTGTAATTTCACGGCTTATCTTAGTGGTTATTTTACCGCGAATAGCATCCATTTTACCTTTCTTATGTTTAATATTCGCCCATTTTGAATGTCCTGCCATATCGTAATTTCTCCCCTTCAAGAAAGTATCAATTAACTGCAGCTGTCCACAGCTTTATTCTAATTCGCTAACAGCCATCAATACTGAAAACTTAGCCCACCGTCTTAAAACGGAGGGCACATAGAAAATATAGACAGCCAATATTTTAGCATACTTATTTCATTTTAGCAAAGCTACTCGCTATTTTCTATGCCAATAATGTTGCTTTTCTATTTCAGCAGTCGCATCTCTGTTGTCATTAGCGATACCGGCCTTAGAAGCAACAGCAAAGTTTTCAACTAATTTACCAGTTACCTTATAGTTAGTCAACGTTCCAGGACCACCGACACAACCACCTTGACAAGCCATTCCTTCAAAAAAATTAGCATCAATTTTACCTGTATTTATTTGCATTAACGCAGTTTTGCAATTTCCTAAACCCTGACTATGGTGAGCTTTTATTTTTACATCAGGAGCAAGGACTGCCGCAGTATTTAAAACTGCCTGCGCCACGCCTCCAGCTCTAGCAAATGCATTACCATCACGTGAAGCAGAGCTGTCAAAATCATGTTCGCCAATCTCAGCAATATTAATACCAGCGCCGACCAACATGCACATTAGTTCCTCAAAAGTGAGAACGTAATCTATAACTTCAGCGTATTTTTCAGCCTCAGCCTTTTTCGCTATACACGGTCCAATAAAAACCACAACTGCATCAGGCTCTTGATTTTTAATTACTTTGCCGGTAGCTATCATGGGTGAAACTGTTGTTGAAACGTTCTTCTGGATATCAGGTAAATGTTTCTCGACCATGTCTGCAAAAGCAGGGCAACAAGATGTCGTCATAAAGCTTAATGTACTAGGTACCGAAGATGCAAACTCTTTAGTCTCCTCCAATGTTACAATGTCCGCACCACAGGATGCCTCATACACACCAGCGAAGCCAATTTGCTTTAAAGCCTGAATTACCTGGCCTGGTTTTGCCTTTGCTCCAAATTGACCAATGAATGATGGAGCAAGCATAGCATATACCTTTTTATTGGATTTTAGACTACTTACCAACTGCACTATTGATGAACGATCAGTTATCGCTCCAAATGGACATGCCGTTTTACAACTACCACACTGCACGCATTTAGTATAGTCTATTTCAGCCCGGCGATCATTGTCGGCTTGGATTGCTCCTAAGTCACAAGCGCCTTCACAAGGACGGTTTACTTCAATAATAGCACTATACTGACACGACTTTTTGCATAAGCCACATTCTACGCATTTATTCTTATCGATATATGCACGGTTTTGCACTACCATTATAGCTTTCTTTGGACAGCTGTTTATACAATTATGGGCAACACAATTTCGGCACGCGTTTGTTACAATAAACTTATCAATTGGACATTGATCGCATGCCTCCCGCAAAACGTGAACAATCGGCATTTCATCGATATTACCAGCTAAAGCCCTTTTAGCTGCCTCAGATAACTCTAAGCCACCGCCCTGACTAAGAGCTAGTTTTATACGTTCTTTTAGTACCGCTCGTTCTTTATGCACACAACAACGATAGCGAGGCCCATCTTCGCTTACAACATTATATAAAATCTCATTTATTTTATTTTCTATTTCACCCGCAAATGCAAGCTTAGAAATTTCAACTAACACCCTACGCCTGAGCTTAACTACTTCAGTCACTTGCGACACAAAATCCCCTCCATTCAAACACAGCGATTATTAATGATATCCAAAAGCTTTTCTGGCGTCACATCAGACATTAATTCACCGTTGATTCTAATGTTAGGTCCTTTCCCGCATGCATTTAAACAACTAGCACCCCTTAGATCAATTTGTGATCTAATTGCTGGCGGTAACCCCTCAATCATTTCTAATAAGTCTTGCGCACCTAATAAATAGCACGCCGAACCCACACAAATTTCTATAGTTAAAGTATTCATAATGATAGCCCCCCTACAAATTAAAACCACTCAATACTTACTTCCTTGCCTTTTGACTCCAATACTGCCTGAAGCTTTGCCAATACTTGAGGCTTAACATTAATTTTAAAAGGAAAACTTGGATTATGATGGGCTGGGTTGGTTGATTTCCCAGCGTAAATATCTATTTTATCAGCCTCTAGTAACATTTCAGCTAGCAGATTGGCGCCATTTCGTTCTAAGCATCCTCTCTCGTTACGATGATTTGTGATGCATTCAAGAACAGCATTTAAAGTCAAAATACCTTCAGTAACTAGATCTACCCCTTCAATATGACCCATAGGCGGAATATATTCACTATAGCTTGAAATATCCATTTTTAAAGGACGATTACATACCTTACTAACAATATGCGCAGTAGTACCGCCAGCTACAACCTTCTTGCCGGGTTGGCTTAAGAACCGTTTAACTAGCTTTTCATCAAATCTACGATCGACTGGTGGTCCGGTAAGAATTGTTAAGCGACGAGTCTTACGCATTTTTACCGTAACGATAGTAGAGTCATCTCCTGGCTGACCAAGATAATAACCCTCGGTGCAGCGAATTATATTATCACTAATATAACTCGCGCTGCAATCTTGTCTTGCTATAGACTGTAATTGATCAGCAATTCCCTTCCAGCCCCAGCCCAACTTTAGTAAACCGCCTATCCCTGCGTGAATAATACCATCGCTGACGGCAACTATCAAATCGTTTTCTCTTAGTAATAATTGCCCCTCTTTAATAAGTTTTCCGCTAATTACCTTTTCGGTTAGTTGGAAAGGCTGAACCTTCCCATCGCGGATAAGAAAAGAAGTTGGACAATCAAATTCAACTACTGTAACCAGACCAGACGATGCCACTTTTAAAATATGAAGGGTAGAATAAGCAATTTTACGCTGACGGCAAACCGGCAAGGTATCAGCAATTGTACTGACTACATCGGCTAAGGGAATTCCGCGTTTCAGCATTGAAGACGCGATCTTGGTTGTTAAAGTTGCGAGAATATTTGCCTTAACACCGCTTCCGAGTCCATCAGACAAAACTATAATAGTACCTTCCTTGGTATGCGTAACAACTATTTTATCACCGCACAGCTCCTCGCCCACCTTCGATAACTGCGCTATACTTACATCAGCGTGAAGCTGGCTCATTACTTTTCCTCCTTGCCTTTGAGCAGCCACATAAGTTCCAACAATGCAGACTTGGTTTCGGCAGTCGTCTCTCCAAGCAGACCAGCAATTTCTTGAGCAACATGCATCTGTTTATTAATTATGTCAGTCGCCTTCTCAACCGTTTCCTCTTTCATCTGTTCCCAGTCTTTTGCGCGTTTCTCATGCTCTGTAACATCTGAAATTGCTACTATGACTAATTGGTGTTCTGGTACCGGGATAATCATCTGCTCAGTTACTAAGTTATATTCTGGGTACTCGACACGTTTACCAACAACTTTTTGTCCGTTATTAGAAACGTTGACAAACTCAGAACAATCGATATACTCCATTAGACTATCGCCTTTTTCCATTTGTTTAGCGCTGCTGAACATCCGTTTTATTGCTGGATTAATTTCTTGAATGATCATTTTATCATCAACAACAATAATACCGGTTATCGAGTTTTCAACGATTATATTAGCAAAGGACTCGGCTTTAGAGCGCATATAAGGAATACACATATCTATTTCAGCTACTCCACGAAATACTGCCGTAGCTTTAGCTCGGCAAGTATTATAACCGCAAGCTCCGCAATTTTTCTCGTCAGCTTTCGTAAACTTACCAATTCGCTGAAGAATTTTCTTAATCTCTATTTCACTTGGCTCCGGATTTACAATAGGTGTTGGTTCATGTTTGCACGTGAAATCTAAAGAATGAGGAATTTCCAGGGTAACTTGTCCTTTATATTGATTTGCAAATTCAATTATTTTCAACCTTCTCACCGGTATGGACTGATTACTTCCACTGGCAGGACCACCTATACATCCACCTACACAGGAAAAAGCCTCTATGAAATGAGGCGCAATTTCTTTCTTGGTCAAACTATCGAAAACTTCCATACATTTTTCTATACCATCAACAGCAATAATTTCGGTATCTAAAGTGTCATGGTCCATAAATGATTTTAAAACTCCGCCTGCAACCGGAAAATACCTAGCGTTACCGAGCGGTTTTGGTACATATGGGACAAATTTCGGGGTTATTTTGGCGTGTTTAAGCCACTGGCGCAATTGGCTAAAAGTTATGACGGCATCAACAGCATGCTTATCACTTTTTTCATTTTGTTCAGCAAATTTAGCCATACATGATCCTGCAAATACAACAAAAGCATCTTCTCCATATTTCTGCTTAAGTAAAAGACCGTTAGCCATCATAGGCGAAACAATCGGCGCTAAATTATCAACTAACTGCGGGTAATATTTCTTTACCATATTAACGATTACTGGACAGTTTGATGAGATTACCGTCCCTTGACAGTCTTTTAAAAGGGAACGGTATAAAAGAGAAAGTATTTGGGCTCCTACAGCTGATTCCTCAACTGCAGCAAAGCCAAGCGCCTTTATTGATGCCATTAGCTGGGTGGGTGTATAATCAGCAAAAATACCTACAAAAGAAGTTGCCAGACTCATAACGACCTTGCGCCCACTGGAAATCGCCTCTTTAATAGCTGGCAAATGAGTAGTCAGCCGCTTTGCATGCTGCGGGCATTCCGCAACGCATTTACCGCACAGAATACATTTATCCTCTAAGACCCTTGCTCGACCCTGCCTAATGCCGATAGCTTTTACAGGACATGAACGTAAACAACGATGGCAGTCTTTACAATTAACATTACGCGTATTAATTATTTGCATACAAATCGCTCCAAAATTTTTTCTCTAAAAATTTCGCTTACATTGCTCTCAGAGACATGAGTAACAATCTCATCATTAATCTTAATTACAACGCCCTCATTGCAGCGCCCCTGACAAAATTCACCAGCTAAATCAATTACTCCTTCAACATCATGTTTATCCAGTAAGAATTTAAATGCAGTTAATACGCCATAAGCACCACGAAGGTGACATGCACTACCGAAACATATTGAAATCTTAATCATAATTTACCTCATGCCAAGTGAATGTTTTCACGTTTTTTGTATACAACATGATACTATCACGAATACATTTTATATACAATACCAAAAATAATCCAAAAATAAAAAGAAAAAGCTATTCATTAACATGAATAGCTTAAAAATGGCTCCTCGAGTAGGACTCGAACCTACGACCGATCGGTTAACAGCCGATTGCTCTACCAACTGAGCTATCGAGGAATATAACCGGCAACTTCCTATCCTCCCAGGGCGTTTCCACCCAAGTACTTT
>JAAYSF010000020.1 GCA_012523975.1 Veillonellaceae bacterium | reverse complement strand
TGACCTTTGATTTATACGTAGACGGCCGTCCTATAAATGCTAATGAAATTTATATTGGCAATGACGGCATTCATCCCAGCGACAATACCTTCACCTTAAGACAGTAAAATAAACTACAGGCATGAAGCGCCCCTAAAGCAGACCACTGTACAGAACAGTGTCTATTTTAGGGGTTTTTTACATGGATTTTTTTGTCAAGAAGGAAAAACACATAGTTTGTTGTATTCAAAATAGGATACGCAAATTAAGTTATAAGGAAGTGCGCCGCTCCATGCTTAGAAAGTCTGTCGCTATGATTAAGAACCAACGAGGTTGGGTTTTAGTTGATTGTCTCGTTGGAATCATAATTATAACTGTTGCTCTAACAGCTTTAATAGGAGCCTATGCTCAAGCGACTAAAGCGAATATATTTAATCGCGATTATAATAACGCAGTTTATATCGCAAAAAGAAGTTTAGAAGACTTAAAGCAATATGAGGGTAAACCCGATATAAAGTCATTACCTGAACATGTGACTAGTCCGCCGGACACCGTTATCAATAATGTTGCTTTTACCATAAGGATTGATTCGGCCGAGGCGGCGGGCTTAGATGCCAAAATAAATCCATATCGAGCCACAGTTTCTTGGAACGGCACTAAACAGTCGGTCAGTATGGTATCCTACTATCTCTCGGATTGAACGAAAGGGACATTATGAACTTAATAAGTAAAACTTTTAAGTGCCAAAAAGGCGTTTCGATTTTTGAATTGTTAATGGGTATAGCCATTTTAGGCCTAGTTATGAGCGGAATATTTACCGTACTATCAGGTTCTCTTAAAGCTCAGCAATTTAATTTTGACGCTGCTGCAAATACGCAAGATCAACTGCAAATTTTAAATAGTATTGGCGCTGAATTGAAGAATGCTACCTCAATAGATTCGCCCGTTCCCGGCACTACCTCAAGCACGATTTTATATCAGAAGTCCGGTGATATCAATAATAGGGCAATTTCGCTAGGTAAGGGCAGTAATGCCAACACCGTTATTTTTACTGATGACAAAGGCAAAATCACTAATAACTATGGTATTAACAGAACACAACGGCTGGAATTTAAACGCGATTCCTCACTTGACCAAAAAATAACTATAACTTTAACTATGCGGAATTCCGCCAAGGTGGATGCACCAAGCAACACCATTTCGACCATTGTATACACACTGAATTAATTCTGCGGAGGCTTTATATGCTTAGATCACAAAATGGATCAGCTGCGTTACTAGGCATCATCGTTATGATGTTTTTAGCCATCGTAATTTCAGGCTTATTACCTTGGGTTACTAGTTTATCGCAGCTTGCCCCAAAGAATAAGAATGCTTTGGAAGCAGAATTTATTGCCGAATCGGGCGCAAAGAGGGCAGTAAATGAGTTTAAAAAAGCTGAACAGTCTAAGACTCCGGACTGGCAGTGGCTAAATATTGATACCCCTATGACGAATGATCCGCAGGATCAGAAAAAAACTTACAGAGTTATAATTTATGCGTACGCTGATCCCATGAAAACTCCTGTTATACCTTCTTTTGATGCCGATAATACTTATATTGTTGAATCAACTGGCAGTGCAGACGGAATAACGAAGAAAGTTTCTGTATCAATTTTAGTAAAAGGCGGCGGATCGGGAGGAGGAAATCCGCCGAAAATTCCTATAAAAGCAGGGGACGCCGCCATTTACGCCGCGCGTTCACTCTATCTTAAAAACGGCGCAACTATAAACGGCGCATCTATTGCCAGCGGCGGTAAAATATCAACAGGAAACAATCTACATATCGCCAATCCCTATGACCTCTATGAATATCACCCACTGGAATTTCCAGTCTTTGAAGCGGCAGATTATAATAGTTATCCCAGCCTTAACGGTAAATCTACGAATCTAAACGGGGGCACATATTATATCGATGGTAATTGGAATATTAACAACAACGCTACAATTTCGGGGGATGGCATAATATTTGTCGACGGAAATGTTGTTTTTCCCCAAAATGTTAACTTTAACGGAAATGTCCTTTTAATTTCAACCGGTGATATGAATGCTTCCAATTCTAATAATGTTAATTTTACTAGCGCCGTTCTAGTTTCCTACGGCGACATTCATGCTAAAAATTCCTTCAATTTAAAGGGGGCTATTATGGCTGCCGGTGATATTTCTTTAAAGAACAATGCAAATATCACCTATAGCTCCTCAGTTATGAGCGGTATCCCTACCTCTAACGGTCAGGAAAAACCTTCAGCCAACGTTGAACCAGGAACATGGGAAATACATTAAAACTTATGACAAATATAAAAGCACCGATAACTCTATGCTGCATAGGTTATAGGTGCTTGATTTTCTTTACTGGCGGAGAGAGAGGGATTCGAACCCTCGGTACCCTTTCGAATACACACGCTTTCCAGGCGTGCTCCTTCAACCACTCGGACATCTCTCCGTATTGCTTGAATAATAAACAAGCTATTTAGTTGATTGCAGACTAGTTAAGTTAACTAACTGCAAGAGGTATCTTACCATTTATCAGGCATATTGTCAATAGTAGCTGCGCCGGATATTTATGGCACTCGGGCAAATCACCCACTAGATATTTATACTATATTGACAGTAACTTTGCAACTCTAACTTTTTGGTAAGCTGGTCAATATTAGCCGTAGCGTAAAGTTCCTGTTACTTCTGTACGGATTATTTCCGGGTAATATCTAAATTTCTTTACTAAAAAAACATTCAGCAACCTGGAAGGTTTGTTCACTTACATCCCTGCAAAGAATTTTCCCGTCTGTCTTACATCAACATTGCCGCCACTCAGGATAGCTCCCGCTTTCTTGCCGCTCAGCGGCAAACCACCATACATTATTCCAGCAACACCAACTGCGCCTGACGGCTCAACAACGGCTTTAAATCTAGTCCATAAATAATACATTGCGTCCACGATTTCGCTCTCACTTACCGTTACCATGTCATCAACATATCTTTGAATAAGTGGGAAAGTAATTTTACCGAGACTGGTTGATCGTAGGCCATCGGCAACAGTAACTGAATTCTCCACTCTATGCAGTATTCCTGTCTTAAACGACCGCGTCGCGTCGTCTGCAAGCTCCGGCTCTACGCCAATAATCTTGCAGCCCGGGCTTAGGTGTTTTGCTGCGATAGCGCTCCCACTAATCAGCCCTCCGCCCCCGACTTGGACAAAGAGGTAATCGAGATTACCGATATCTTCAATTAGTTCTTTGGCTGCCGTTCCCTGCCCGGCAACTACCTCTTCATGGTCAAACAGTGGAATAAGGGAATAGCCGTAATGGTCAATAAGGGCTTGGACCTTGGCTTCCCGAGATTCCGTCAGCCGGTCATACAGCACAATTCCGGCACCATAGGCCTTTGCCGCATCTAGCTTAACGGCAGGTGCATCAGAGGGAACCGTCACTGTTGTTTTGACGCCCAACAGCTGACCCGCCAGCGCGATGGCCTGAGCATGATTACCGGATGAAAAAGTAATGACACCTTTGCCCTTCGCCTTGGCTGAAAGCGTACTTATCGCGTTATAAGCGCCACGAAACTTAAAGGCCCCCATCCGCTGGAAGTTTTCGGCCTTAAGATAGATATGGCTGTTAAGGCTTTCGTTTAGTAACCGCGAAGTAAGCACCGGTGTCTTATGCGCCACCCCATCAAGGCGTTCGGCGGCAGCTAGAATTTTAGCATACATGATAATATTCTCCAATCTATCAGATTAATCATCCATATTACCATTTTATGGGGCATATTCCTGCGCGCATATCTAAAATTTACATGATAAAGTCTTCCTTTATTTTTTCTATTAGGTCGAAAGATCTAGGACCATTGGCTGTAATTACCTTTTCTTTTTTAGAAGAATGTGATAAAATTTTGTCGAATTATCTGTGAGGTGATTTTTATGATTCGTAAAGATGTTCTAAAGGATATAATAAAAGGCTATTATCCAGAAGGTAACGAGGAGCAAATTAATGCTCTTTTAGAAGATTTAGCGCGTGAGATTGAAGTTGCAACCCATGCCAAAATCCGCGAGAACGTTAGCTTTGAGAGAATTAAACGAATGACAGCATAGGCAAACGCCACCTCCATGATATTGCGAGGTGGCGTTTATTCTGGCAAAAGCTAAATAGAGACCCCATCCATTATTTAGACGGAGTCTCTATCTGGGGCAATATTATGACAAGTTACTGTTGATCGGGAACTACCAAGTTTTTACTTAGCAGCTGTCATCACAATGATCGTTGAAGCAGCAGAAAAGCAGAAGTATGATTATGATAATAATTATCCAACTTCCACCACCATGACCGTTACAACCGCCGAATCCACCAAAACCCATACTATTACCTCCTCTGTAATATGTATTGTGTGTATCCTGTGTATAGTATGAAAGTCAGCGGCATTTGGTTACAGTACGGGTTTTAGCAAAAATTACATTCCAACATCCGCCTTCAAAATAAAACGGCATTTTTTAACCCTGAGAATGAAAGGCGCTCAAATGGTAGACAGTGTATGAAAAAAGAGCCCTAAGGCTCTTAACTTCCTAAATCATTATATTCTTTTAACTTATTTCTAAACGCTTGGCTCACCCGAATAGCTTCAGGTGAATTTAGACCCTTTTTGCTAGCAACTTTACGAAGTTCTGCTTGTAAGCGCTCAACTTCCTTCCATAAAACCTTATCATACATAACTTCGCCCACTTTCTAAATCGTATTACTTAATTATACCACAGAACTACTGTTTGCGTAGCATGGGAAATCTCCCCAACGATGTATACATGAACCTATCTAATAGTTGCTGTAAATGATTTTATATACGGTTGAAGCAAGCCCGGATTTACTTTCTTATGTAACATCCCTTGATAATCGGCATATAATACAGCAGGTAATATCTTATATTAATAGGAGGATAGCTTTATGGAAGAGCTCTTAGCTGCTATCTCCCTAGTCGGACTTGCCGGCATAAGTATATTAGCTTATATTCATTCCTGCCGTAAAAAATAGTTGCACATATGGTGGCTGCACTTCTTATATGCACTGTATAGTTCTGAATGCTATGATCTGCAATTTTATGTTAAAAGGCACTTAAATTAACAATATTGTTCAATTTTGAATACTATATTTAACATACATGGCTTTGGAGGTGCTCTATGATTATTGCTATCATTTGTGCAGCAGCATTGCTTATTGGTGCAACGATGGTATTCTTTATGCTATATTGAAGCCTATCCGAACCATTGTTCCAGCCGCGCCAAACACTCGGTTATAATTACTCCCTTTCTCAACTTTGACAAGGTCAGCTTATCGAGCGGGCCTTGTCTTTTGAATATTCTACGAAGTCGGCCCGTTTGGTTACAACTTTAGATACCAGTTAACGATAAATGGTAAAAGTAAAGGCCTTTCGAACATTCTCCAAAGGCTCTAGGGTGCAATCTTATACCAGCCCTTAGTGACCCACTCGTCAGCCGCATCCTCAAAAAAGACGATAGCCGCCCACATTGTATCCGAATAGGGGTTTGTCATTTGGATATTAACGGCTTCCGCCGGTTGCGGAATAACTGCCACCGCCAATACGATCCATAAACCGATTAAACCTTTGATGAGCCTGTTTTTGAATGTCATAGTCGTTCACCCTCCTTTTATATTTTTCATCCAGCTTAAAGGTAATGCTGCGCAAGTTCATGAAGTAAAAGTTACCTTCTTGGCTTTGCCTATGCCGCTTGCTTCTGATGCATTAGGACGGCTGCTAACCACCCCTACCGATTTGTATTTCTCTGGCAACAACGACGCATTCTTCCCCACTATCGAGATAATGCCGATAGAGGTGATAGCCCATCTGTTGCAGCAGGTGAAGAAACTCTGGCGATACATGCTCTCGTGTGAAAAATAGCCGCGCGAGATCCTGTGCCGCGTAAAGCTCCGGCAGCTGGGACAGCGGCAGTTCTTCTGCCAGAATAATTCTCTTGCCAGTATGAGCGGCTCTGAATTGCCCGGTATATACGCCCCGGTACAGGATGGTCTGATATTCCCGGTCATCGTATGAGGCCCGCAACGTAAGCAAACCTTCGGCCTCATCCGGGTCAAGCTGCCTGAGCACTACATTACCGTATAAAAAGCGTCCTCCATACGACTTGCGTTCCATTGCCGGAGATCTCCTTCCAGTGTTGCATCCGTCTTGCAGGCAGATAAATGCAATACTATTTATCGCCGCCTGCGGCCTCAAACGCATCGGCGCAGGCCAGTGCCACATAGAGCTTATCATCTTTAAAAGAGATATTCAGCGGGCAGCCCAGCTTGCTGGCAGCCAGCATGATACCTTCCAACACCGGCGGGGTCAGTATGCGCAAGGCCGCTGTCGGGCTGGGGGCACTGATGAAAAACTTGCGGTTGAAGGCATCCAGCTCGGTTTTTATGGCCTCCTTGCTTTTTGGCTTGCCGCCGCACCGATCATAGACGGCGACCGGTTCATTGGAAATAGCGTCATAGTCAAAAACCATAAGTCGCCCGCGAAACACGCTGACACACACTATCCGTGTCTGCAATTCATCGTCACTATCGCGGTACGTCTCCTCCCGCTCTTCCTGCAGATGGACGTCTGACTGGATGAAGTGATGTCCATGATAGTCTGCCGCCAAATAATCGTTGCCGTTATATATGTCATATTTGGGAAACAGTGCCGCCGCTTGGATTATGCTTTCATCAAGTTTGTTGGCCGGTTGAAAATCCACATTGTCCAAAACCGATTGCAGCTCCTTGGCCACAACCTGCTCTTTGAAAGCGTTCTTGTAGCGCTGATTGACAGGCACTTTCGCCAGCCAAAATCCGATGAAGATAATGGCCGCCACAACCCAATACCCATAGAAGCCCGCCTCACCGAAGGCATCGTACAAGTCCTCTGCGAAAAAAAAGCCGAGGATAACCAAAGCAACCGCCGTAATAATCAAAAGCGCGTCTAGCACCTGCGATTTTAGCCGCAGCTTCTCCAACTCGATGAGCTCAACCGAGCCGGTGGCGTAGGTTTCTTTAAAGCTTTGCCGCTGTTTCAGTCCGCTGCGCGTCCCGCCGATTAGGATGCCGATCAGTGCGGCAGCTCCCTACAGGACCGCCAGAGTCGGCCCGAATAGTAAGATGAAAATAAAGAGTAGAATTATGACGCCGATGATACCGTGGATAATATCGCCTTCCATAATCATGTCCATCGCGTCAGAACCGAAATATTCTAAAAAGACGGCGGTGATAAGCAGGGCGACAGCGGCAAAAGACATGCGCAGCCACTTGACCCACGAGTACGGACTGTCAAAGCCTAATGCTTTTTTGATTCGGTTCATAATGATTCCTCCCAGATGCGGGCAGATAGTTTCCGCCCGTTGCCTTACACCGGTAGCACAGTAATCAAAAGCCCGCCCAATACCAGCTCAGCAGGTTGGCAACCCAAGCAAATGTCACGCGGTAGCCCAAGCCAGGCGTCCTGCAGCAAGGTAACGGAATACATACTTTGAACGGTCGTTATACATCCTTATCTTGGTTCCCCATGGCCTCTTCCGGTAAAACTTCCCGCTCCTGCACTAGCCGCAGTTTGCCTTGTTCATCGGGACGATACTCTCGTTCGATCAGCATCTTACCGTCCTTGCTGGCGGTGCGCTCAATCCTGTGGATCGGTGACAACTCACCGTTTTTCCAGGTGTAAGTCGCTTCTTCACTGTCGGAGGCGCTGATATGGACATAGAAATGCACGGTCTTACTTTCCGGATTGAATACCAACGAGGCAAGCTGGCTTAATTCCTCATGCAAAACGAATTTCCGGCTGGCCTTATCCCACAGCCAGCAGTCATCATACCGGTTGGCACGGCCCACAGAGGCAGCGATTTTCAAATCAATATAGCCATCAAAGTTCATATCCTCGAAGGCAACCAAATCGCTAGGTGCAAGCTTGGCATCATTTGGTAAACTATAGGGGATTTCCTGCAAAAGGGCGTGCGGTTCATCTTGGCTGTAAATAGCGATCTTGCCCTCGCGGACGACAATTTCTACCGATGGCACGTCTTTACCGATTGCTGTTGACAAAGCATTGCCTTCTTCACAGGCATGACTCAGTGGCATATTTAGGGTCAATGAGCATAGTAGTATGGCGGTTAGTGTTCGGATAAATTTTCGCATAACAAACAACTCCTTAATCTCTAATCACGAGCAGCAAAGTCATGGCCAAATACAAGCTCATCAGCAGGGCCAGCAGCAGGCTGCCTATGATGAGGAACCGGCGCGGCCAGGGTAATAGCCACTTCTGCCCTACAGTGATAAGAGCCACAACGGCTATCACGCCCGCGCAAAATAGCAGAGCTGCTAGATAAGCTGGCACAGCATCTCCTCCTTGCGCTTTTGGCTTAACTATATATCGCAAAGGCTAAGTAAAATAGACCCGAAAAGTTACCTTTTTGTCAGGATATGCGCTTGTCGTAATTAATAAAAGAATCCTTTTGCCGCGTTGCGTTTATCAATGCTTGCTACGCGCTGATAATTTGTAAAAAATTTGCTGTTACTACCTGCGTTTAAAAGACCTTGAAAAAAGAGCATTCACATTCCAGTTAAGGTTTGGAATGCGAATACTTACCCATATTCTATTTTAAAAATGAAATAAGGGACAAAAAGGCAAAACAAAAAAGCTACCGATTTAATCGATAGCTTCAATCCTTTTAAAATGGCGGAGAGGGTGGGATTTGAACCCACGAGACAGTTACCCGCCTACCTGATTTCGAGTC
>JAAYSF010000019.1 GCA_012523975.1 Veillonellaceae bacterium | reverse complement strand
GGTAGCAAACATATTCCCGACCTCAGCCTCCCAAGCTGCTCGAAACATCTGACAAAAAGAAAAAAGCCCTGATTTCTCAAGGCTTCTCGCTGTGTTTTCTTTGTAGGAGTGCTACGCACTCAACGTGAAACGTCTGCGGAAACATATCAACCGGCTGAATTTCGCGAGTTTTGTATCCATATTCGTCCAACACCGCCAGATCCCGCGCCAAGGTCGCCGGATTACAGGATACATAGACAATGCGCTCCGGGTTCATGTTTACGAAGGTTTCCAGCACCAATTTGTCACAACCGGCGCGAGGTGGGTCAACTACGATGACATCTGGGCGAATGCCTTGTTTAAACAGGTCTGGCATTATTTCGATAGCGTCACCGACTATGAATTCAGTATTTGTCACATTATTATTAGCAGCATTACGCCGGGCATCTAGAATGGCCGGCTTTACTATTTCAATGCCGTAGACTTTTGCAGCATGGCGGGCTAAAAATAAGGTTATCGTTCCGGTACCGCAATATGCATCAACAACTGTTTCACGACCGGTTAAGGCGGCGTATTCAACAGCTTTATCGTAAAGCGCCTCCGCTTGGGCCGTATTGACCTGAAAAAATGAGCGAGCTGAGATTTCGAATTTGAACTCACCCAGTTTATCGGTAATAGTATCGCGACCCCATAAGGTAATTGTCTTATCACCCATTATCACATTAGTCCGTTTATTATTTATATTTTGAATAATACTGACAAGACCAGGAATTCTGCCTTTTAAGGCCTCGATAATTTTCTCGGCATACGGCAGTTTGTCAATTGCTGTAACGATAACTACCATTACTTCGCCGGTTTGAACACCGACTCTGCCTAATACGTGGCGCACAATACCGGTACCTGTTTTCTCATCATAAGGGCTGATGCCGAGTTGGGTAATTAGCCGTCGCATTTCCCGGGCAATTTTATTGTTATAATTATGCTGGATATAGCAATTATCAGTATTAACTATGCTATGTGTCCCCTGTTGGAAACAACCTATCGCAACTTCCCCCTCCTCTGTACCAACCGGGAATTGCATTTTGTTGCGATAATACCATGGTTCCTGTGCTCCCAGTGTTGGATGGATAGCAATGTTGTCTAGTTTTCCTATCCGGCTAACAGCATCTACCACTTGTTGGCGTTTAACTCTTAGTTGAGCCTCATAGTTCAAGTGCTGCAATTGGCACCCGCCGCATTTGCTGTATATAAAGCATTGCGGGGTTATTCGGTCGAGCGAGGCGCTTTGGGTCTTAATCATCTGACCTTTTGCATAGTTCTTTTTAACTTCAGTAATCTTGACTATAGCCTGTTCGCCGGGCAGCGCGTGCGGTACAAAAATAGTAAAATCCTGATACCGCCCCACTCCTTCACCGCTATGGCCTAAGCTTATGATATCAACTGCATATGTAGCACCTTTTTTTACCGGTAATTTTTTGTAGTCTTTTGCCACTATTCTCATCCTTTTACATTAATAAGGGGTGCCACAACGGCACCCCTTGATTGCTATTTTTCTCCTTCAGCCGTCTTTGCTAATTTCAAGATAGTATCGGTATATTCCTTCAGTTTCTGGCTGACGAGATTATGAACTGTATTGGCGGGGTAACTTCCGTCCTGCTGAAGTTCTCCGGCTGCAATTCCTGTTAGAATCTCTATCCCTTCATCAATCGTTTTAACAGGATAGATATGGAACTTGCCTTGACGTACGGCCTCGATTACCTCATCGTTAAGCGTTAATTCATCGACATTTTGATAAGGTATCATTACTCCTTGCTTCCCTGTTAGCCCTTTGATTTTGCAAACAGAGAAGAATCCTTCTATCTTCTGCGTTGCTCCGCCGATTGGCTGAACCTCACCTTTCTGGTTAACCGAACCGGTAACTGCAATATACTGTTTTATCGGTAAATTTGCAAGACTTGACAGAATGGCATACAATTCGGTGCTTGATGCACTGTCTCCATCTACCCCTTCGTACATCTGTTCAAAAGTCAGACTGGCGGTAAGTGTCAGCGGGTGTTTCTGCGCATACTTTTCACCCAGGTAGCCGCTTAAAATTAAAACGCCTTTTGTATGACTGGTGCCGCTCATTTTGATTTCTCGTTCAATATTAACTACACCGCTCTTGCCCAAATAAGTGTTTGCGGTAATTCGAGACGGTTTGCCAAATGCATAATCACCGACTGCTAAAACTGCCAAGCCGTTGACCTGACCGACTTTTTCATCATCGGTATCAATGAGGAATTTGCCTTCCGCAAACATTTCCTGTAAGCGCTCTTCGTATTTATTAGAACGACTGCGTTTTTCATCGATTGCCTTTTGGATATGCGCAGCGCTTACGGTAGCGGCTTTCTCCATTGTAGCCCAAGCATCGGCTTCGCACAACAGTTCAACTACCTCATTAAATCGCGTAGTAAGTTTTTTTTGGCTGTCTGCTAGCCGGCAGCTGTATTCAACAACTTTAGCGACAGCAGATCGATCGAAATGTTTTAAGCCTTCGCGTTTAACTGTCGAGCTAATAAAACCGGCTAACTTTTTAATATTAGTCGGGTTGTTTTCCATTTGGACATCAAAATCAGCATGAATCTTAAACAGCTTCCGGAAATCTTCATCATGATTATAAAGCAAGTAGTAGATAAGAGGATTGCCAATCAGTACAACTTTTACGTTTATCGGGATAGGCTGCGGCTTTAATGATGCCATAGCCAACATTCCATATTGTTCGCTTAGATTTTCAATATACAGTTTTTTAGTTTTCAGTACTCTTTTGAGTGCTTCCCAAGCACCAACGTTTACCAAAACATCTCTGGCATTTAGAATTAAATAGCCGCCGTTAGCCTTGTGCAAAGCCCCTGGCTTTATCATTGAATAGTCAGTGCTTACTACACCCATCCGATTTTCATACTCTACCCGGCCAATTAAATTGTAGTAGGTAGGATTGGTCTCGACGACAACAGGCGCGCCTTCGGCCTCGCGATTATCAACAAGCAAGTTTACACTATACTTATCTTTGGTTGAATCCTGCATGTTTCTGCGGAATAACATTAGCGGATTATTATCATCTTCTAAGGCCGAAGGTTTAAAGTCATTAATATTTTTAACGATATCCTGCTTGACGGCCTCTAGATAAGTAACGACCTGTTCATATTCAGCATATTTTTCTTTAAGCTCATCTATGAAGTTACCTACGGCAAAAAGACCTATCTTGCCGTCAAGCCCTTTTACCTCTTCGCGAACTTCCCGCTCAAGCTGCTGCATCCGGCGCACTACTTCCATTGCTCTTTCATGCACAGCCAGCATTTTTTTGTCGATTTCTTCGCGTTTTTCCTTATCTAATTTTTGATATTCTTCAGGGATAAGCGGCTTGCCGTCGACCATAGGAACTCCGACAAAGCCGGTAGTCGACCACTGCGGCATAACGCCCAGTTCTTCAGCCTTCTGGTTAAAACCTTCTATTATAAGGGCTCGTTTTTCTTGAAATTCTTTCACCAAGTCAGTTTTGGCCCGCTCATAATCATCACTGCTGAAAACCTTGGGAATTTCTGTTTTTAGGTCTTCAACCAAATTTTGCATATCTTGGCGCAAAGTATTCCCACTTCCGCACGGCAATGACAGTACAATCGGCTGACTGGGATTTTCAAAATTGTTGACATAGCACCAATCGTTTGGAGATTGCTCTTCCCGCGCTACTTTATGAACAGCATTTTGAGCATAGGTTATTTTCCCTGTACCTACTAAGCCGGATACGTAAATATTGTAGCCTTGGCTTTTGGTAAATAAACCGAACTCGACCGCCTTAACCGCCCGCTCTTGGCCAATCATGACATCAAGCGGCGGGACTTCCTCGGTTGTTGTAAAGTCAAACATGTTCTCATCACAGGTAAAACGGAGTTTGTCGACCGGCAACTCGTTAACATTGGTCATCAGATCTATCCCCTTTTCCCTATTTAGATTAAACTTTTTCGAGCCTATGCGGGACTGTCATGCCACTCTAACTGTTGACTGCCACAGCTTAAGCATATGTCGAAATAGGATTGGGGGTGCTCTGCGGCTTCATTTATCATGGTTTTATTGGCACCCAGGCTATTGATGCTGATAATCTCTTCATCGTCGCTAAAATTGCCGATCATGCCTGAAACTGGTCCATTGGCCGACGGCGCAACAGGATCGACTTTACTGGAACCAAAACTATGGGTATTTCCACATACTTTACAGCGAGGCATATGCTAACCCCCTTTAAGTTAATGGCAGACCAAGAAATATCATTACTATTTTTGTTGTGTTAATAAATGAGTGCGCTACAATTGCACTAATTAAAGAGCCGGTGTAGTAATACAGCAATGCCAGTCCTGTTCCGACTACCATCATTTCGGCAAGCCAGTAAGCATTAAAATGCATTAAAGCGAAAATTGCTGAACTTGCTATGGCACCGCCCCATACCCCCCATCGATCTTTTAATGGAAGAAAAGTAAATAAGCGATACATTATTTCTTCCGCAATAGGCGCAGCTAGTCCTGCTAGAAACAATGGCAATAGTAAATCCTGCCAGTTTAATGCCTTTTCAGCCTGCGCAACCAGCGGATGCTGAGTTGGGGAAATAAATAGCGCGGCAGTATATATTCTTTCGCTGAACAGGCTTACAGTAAGTAATACTGCCCCTGCCACCAAACCAGTGATAATACTGCGCAGAGGCCGTTTAAGTGATAAGCCCAGTTCTCGGAAACTGCCCTGATACTGCCAGACTGCTATTGCAACAAGTACAATTACCACAACACGGTCAGTAATTTCGACGAGACTTGGCGTAACAGTAAACATTAGCGGGTAAATCACCCGGACTAGCGCCATTCCGACTAATAGCCGCAGTATGTAAACCATAACTACTGCTTTTAGATTCCATGCCGCTTTTACCGATAACAAATTAAACACCTCTTTTTAGGCGTATCGTTACCATTATGTGCGTGCAACCCGCTTTTCATGCGAAAAAGAGGCGCGATTAATCGCGCCTCTTTGCGGTAATTAAAGCCAATGCATTATGTTATTGATTTTAAAGGCGCTCGCGAAGCAGCTTGTTGACCATTTCAGGATTAGCGCGGCCTTTAGTTTGTTTCATTATCTGCCCGACCAAAAAGCCAATAGCTTTTTCCTTACCTGCTTTAAAGTCGGCTACAGATTGTGGATTGTCTGCAATTACCTTGTCAACTATTCCGGCTATTTCACCGGCATCACTAATTTGAACCATACCTTTTTCCTTGACAATGACTTCTGCATCTTTGCCTGTCGACCATATCTCTTCAAAAACTGTTTTAGCAATTTTATTGGAAATTGTGCCTTTGTCGATTAGTGCAATCAGTCCAGCCAACTTTTGCGGCGTCACCGGACAATCTTCAATTTCCATATTAGCGTTGTTCAGGTGCTTGAGCAGTTCGCCCATCAGCCAATTTGCCGCCGTTTTAGCATCCACATTTAGCTTGACAGTTTCATCAAAGTAATCAGCCATTGCCCGGCTAGCTGTAATAACCCCGGCATCATAGGAGGATAAACCGTAATCATTTATCAGTCGAGATTTGCGGGCATCCGGTAATTCTGGAAGATTATTTCTAATCTCTTCTACCATTGCGGGATCAACGATGATTGGCACAAGATCGGGCTCGGGGAAATAGCGATAGTCGTGAGCCTGCTCTTTATTTCTCAGCGAAACGGTTATCCCTTTTGCCTCGTCCCACGAGCGGGTTTCCTGAATGATCTTACCACCATCGTCGAGCACTTCTTCATGGCGGACCGCCTCATATTCTAATCCCTTTTGCACTGATTTAAAGGAGTTAAGATTCTTAATCTCCGTCTTAGTGCCTAGTTTTTCAGCACCTTGTGGCCGCAGGGAAATATTGGCATCACAGCGCAAGCTGCCTTCTTCCATTTTACAGTCAGAAACATCAATATATTGGAGAATTGCTTTTAATTTTTCCAGATAGGCTTTAGCTTCTTCCGGGCTCCTCATATCGGGCTCTGAAACTATTTCAATCAGGGGCACACCACCCCGGTTGTAATCGACCAGAGAGTAATCCGAGGTTGTAATACTGCCTGCATGCACTAGCTTTCCGGCATCTTCTTCCATATGTATTCTGTTAATGCCAATCCGCTTTTGCTCGCCGTTTACCTCAATATCAAGATAGCCGTTAATAGCTATCGGCAGATCAAATTGGGAAGTTTGAAAGTTCTTGGGCAAATCAGGGTAATAATAGTTCTTGCGGTCAAATTTGCTGAACGGTAATATTTCACAATTTAAAGCCAAACCGGCCTTTATGGCAAACTCAACTACCTTTTCGTTAATAACCGGAAGCACGCCGGGCATGCCTAAACAAATAGGACATACATTAGTGTTTTGTTCAGCACCGAAAGCCGTGCTGCAGCCGCAAAAGATTTTTGATTTTGTTTTTAATTCTGAGTGTACTTCCAAACCAATAACTATTTCATAATCCATTTATTTACCCTCCCCGAGCGGAGCAAAGCGCTTATGGTAATCATTATTTTGCTCAAAGGTATATGCAGTACGAATAAGCGTTTCTTCACCCAGCGGTTTGCCGATAATCTGAAGTCCGATCGGTAGCTTGCCTGCAAAACCGCACGGTACTGATACAGCCGGCACCCCTGCAAGATTTACTGGAATTGTAAAAATATCCTGCAGATACATAGCCAACGGGTCATTAGTCATTGCCCCCATTTTGAAAGCCGGAGTCGGAACTGTCGGCGTAATAAGGACATCAACTTTTTCAAACGCTTTGTCAAAGTCTTGCTTAACTAATGTACGTACTTTCAAAGCCTGCAAATAGTAGGCATCGTAATACCCGGAGCTGAGCGCATATGTTCCCAGCATAATCCGGCGTTTTACCTCAAGACCAAACGCCTCACTGCGAGTCTTTTTATACATATCAACAATGTCACTGCCTGCTGCCCGATAGCCATAGCTTACACCATCAAAGCGGGCTAAGTTTGAACTTGCTTCTGCCGGTGCGATTACGTAATATGCCGACAAAGCATACTCGGTGTGCGGCATAGATATTTCTTGATATTCAGCGCCAAGCGATACTAGCTGGTCGATAGCCTTGTAGACAGCTTTTTCAACATCCGGATTCATGCCTGATACAAAATACTCTTTTGGCAATCCGATTTTTAGACCCTCAACATCGTTCACCAGCGATTTCGTATAGTCCGGCACCTTACTGTTTATTGATGTAGAATCTTTCGGATCATATCCGCTAATAACATTCAGTACATGGGCACAATCGGTAACGTCGCGTGTAATCGGCCCGATCTGATCAAGTGACGGAGCATAACCTACTAAACCATACCGTGAAACCCGTCCATAAGTCGGCTTAAAGCCCACCAAACCACAATATGCGGCCGGCTGTCTAATGGACCCCCCGGTATCTGAGCCTAACGCCCAGGCAGCCTCGCCAGCGGCAACAGCTGCAGCTGAACCACCGCTCGAACCGCCTGGTACAGCGTTTAAATCCCAAGGATTATGCGAAGCGCCGAAGACTGAGTTTTCAGTTGAGCCGCCCATAGCAAACTCATCCAGATTAGCTTTACCCACGACAACGCTACCCTCATCGGCCAGCTGCTCCATAACAGTTGCATCGTACGGGGGAACAAAGTCGGCGAGAATTTTGGCTGCACAGGTAGTTTTTACACCCTTCATACAGATATTATCTTTTATTGCTGCCGAAATACCGGCAAGCGGCGCAATATTTTCGCCCTTGGCAATTTTTTCGTCAGTTAGTTTTGCTTGTGCCAGCGCCAGCTCGCGTGTTTCGGTTATATAAGCATTAACATCTGGTTCGACAGCATCAATTCGGCTAAATACTGCCTTAGTGAGTTCAACCGATGATATTTCTTTAGTTTTTAGTTTATCATGCAACTGGCTGGCAGTGTATTTAATCAACTCCATTAACTATACCTCCTTATCCTTCAACAATCTTAGGCACTTTAAAATAGCCGTCTTCCTGCTCAGGGGCATTGGATAAAGCAAGTTCACGGGGCAGGGAAGGACGGACTTCATCTTTTCTCATAACATTGTTAAGTGGCAGTACATGTGCGGTCGGCTGCACATTTGTTGTATCAACTTTATTTAAAACATCAACATATTCTAAAATTGCATTCAGCTGTTTTGTTACTGTTTCGATGTCGCTCTCGGAAATTTCCAGCCGCGACAGCAGCGCAACGTTTTCAACATCTTTACGCGTAATTTTCATTTTTTCACCATCCACCTTTATAATCAAGAAATTCCATATAAACTATATTATACCACGCTTGTCTATCGTTTCAAACTAATGATGCAGGTTGCTTTGCGCTAAATCTTTAAACTGCTCTTCAGTAAGAACGGCAACTCCTAATTGCCTTGCCTTTTCAAGCTTGCTGCCGGCTTCGGCGCCGACTACGACATAGCTGGTCTTTTTACTAACCGAACCTGACACTTTGCCGCCTAGTGATTCAATCAGGTCAGTGGCCTCTGCCCTAGTCATACCAACTAATGTACCGGTTAGTACAAAGGTAAGACCTGCAAAAAGCTGCTCGCCTTGGTTGGTTGGTTTGTCCTCTGTCATTCGAACTCTAAATTGTTTCAAGCGTTCAACAAGTTCGAGGTTATCGGTACTGGTAAAGTAGCCAACTACACTTTCGGCAATCTTGCCGCCAATTTCATCAAGTTTCATCAGTTCGTCTAAACTAGCCCGCATTACGGCATCAATTGTACCGAAATGCCGGGCAATAATCCCCGCCGCCTTAACGCCGACATAGCGAATCCCAAGGCCAAATAAGACTCGCGCTAAGCCTGCCTGTTTACTTTTATCAATAGCATCGACAAGATTTTGTGCCGACTTTTGGCCCATCCGCTCTAGTTTAACTAAGTCTTCTACCGTCAGCTTATAAAAATCCGCCGCATCATTTAATAATCCGGCATCCAAAAGCGTAGTTATAACCGCCGGACCTAAGCCTTCGATATTCATTGCATCGCGCGACACGAAATGAATTAAGCCTTCGCGCCTAAGGGCGGGACAGCTCGGATTAATGCATTTATGTGCCGCCTCACCGGGTTTACGGACAGCACTGCTCCCGCATTCTGGGCAGATTCCCGGCATAACGAAAGGTTTCTCCTTACCTGTCCGCTTTTCTTTCACAACTGCTATTACTTCAGGAATAACTTCCCCGGCTTTATGAATTATGACAGTATCGCCAACGCGGATATCCTTTTCCTGAATGTAATCCTCATTATGTAGTGTAGCCCGGCTGATTACCGAGCCAGCCAGCCGAACGGGGCGCAGAATGGCGGTTGGGGTTAGCGCACCGGTGCGTCCTACCCCTACGAAAATATCTTCTACTACGGTAGTTGCCTGCTCTGCCGGAAATTTATAAGCGATTGCCCAACGCGGGTCTTTGGCAGTTGCTCCTAGGGCTTGTTGATAGGCCATGTTATTTACTTTTATTACCAAGCCATCAATGTCGTAAGGCAGTTCATTGCGCTTGTCGGACCAGCTTTCGCAATAGTCGATAACTTCAACTATACTGCCAAACACCTGGTAGTGCGGATTTACTTTAAACCCTAAAGTAGCGAGGTATCGCAGCATTTCGGCATGGGTATCGAATTTAATGTTACCGCTTACGCCAATACCATAGATAAAGACATCAAGCGCTCGGTTAGCGGTTGCTTGAGGGTCGAGCTGCCTTAGCGATCCGGCCGCAGCGTTGCGCGGATTAGCAAGCGGCGGCTCATCTTTCTCCTTACGCTCGCGATTGAGGCGCTCAAATGCCTGGCGCGGCATATACACCTCACCCCGGACTTCTAATAGTTCCGGGATCTCAAAATCCTTCGCTATAAGCCTAAGCGGAACCGAGCGAATGGTACGAATATTGGCGGTAACATCTTCTCCCTCAATGCCGTCGCCGCGTGTTGCGCCCCGCGCCAATATTCCCTTCTCATAAGTTAGGTTGATTGCTAAACCATCTATTTTATGTTCGACAACATATTCTATGTTGTCTACTCCCAGACCGCTCTTTACCCTACTATCGAATGCCATTAGTTCCTCGCGTGAAAATGCATTGCTTAGGCTTTTCAAGGGGGTAAGATGAGTTACCCGTTCAAATCCCGCTGCCGGTGCTGCACCAACTCTTTGCGTTGGCGAATCAGCGGTTATTAATTCGGGAAAGGCCTTTTCTAGTTCGATAAGCTGCCGGACAAGCTTGTCATATATAGCATCAGTGATTTCCGGGTTATCCAGTACGTAGTAGCAATGGTTGTGATGATTAATCTGCTGCCGCAGGTCTTTCGCCATTACCGCGGCCTCGGCTAGAGTTGATGGTACCATCGCATGCTCACTCCTCATTTAAACTTTAGTCAGCGGGGCAAACTTTACGGCTAGCGACTTGATGCCCTGACCCGGAAAGGCAATCTTAAGTTCTTGGTTCTCACCGCTGCCGCGTACTTGAGCGACAGTGCCAATGCCCCATTTACTATGCCGAGCCTTGTCGCCTGGACGCCATTCAATGCCGGTGTTAGGTTTTGCATCACTTGGCTTTATGATATTAAGCTTGGAGGTTTGCCCGGCAGCCGGCAGACTTTCGGCCTGACGGGCAAAACTAGACCTTACACTAGCAAATTGGGTGGCTGCGGGATTATTTCTATTATGCTGGTTTAATGTTCTTTCTAATACGTCCTCGGGAATCTCTTCCAAAAACCGCGAAGGCGGAAACATGTTAGTTCTGCCGAAAATCGTCCGCATTCTGGCATTAGTCATATATAATTTCCGTCGTGCTCTGGTTATACCCACATAGCAAATTCGTCGTTCCTCTTCAATCTCAGACTCGTTAAGCAGAGTTCGGGAATGGGGGAATATCCCTTCCTCCATTCCAGCCATAAATACGATTGGAAATTCCAGTCCTTTTGCCGAATGGAGCGTCATTAAGGTAATACGGTCGTCGCCGTTTTCAGCATTATCAGTATCAGAAACCAGTGAAACATGATTAAGGAAATTATCTAAGGTATTTTCTTCTTCGCTTTGCGCAAATTCCTTGGCAACACTCAGCAATTCCTGCAAGTTTTCTAATCGTGCCTCATCTTGCGGTGTTTGCCCCTTCTCCAAATCGGCGATATAACCTGAATCATGCATGATTTTTTCTACTAACTCAACGACTGGCAGCGATTGTGCCTCAGCCATTAAGGTGAAAATAAGCTCAGCCAAGCTTTCGAGCGGTTTTATCGATCTTGCAGTCAATCCGGGAACCAGTTCCGGATTTGATACAACGTCAAACAATGTCATGTTATGTTTATCGGCGTGATCGATAAGCCGGGCAATGGTAGTATCACCGATACCACGGCGGGGAACATTGATAATTCTAAGCAGGCTTATAGTGTCGGCTGGATTGAAAATGACGCGCAAATAAGCGAGAATATCTTTTACTTCCTTACGATCGTAGAACTTTAATCCGCCTACAATAGTGTAAGGCAGCCCGTTTTTCATAAAGGCTTCTTCGATTACCCTTGACTGGGCATTAGTCCGGTAAAGGACGGCGATATTGCCGTAAGGGGTATTATATACCGTATTGAGCTTGATAATGGTGCTGGCGATATAGTTAGACTCATCACGCTCATCATAGGCAAGGTAATGGGTAATTTTTTCGCCTGGATTGTTCTCGGTCCACAATTGCTTTGGCCGGCGATCGGCATTGTGTTCAATAACAGCATTTGCAGCGTCTAAGATAACTTGGGTAGAGCGGTAGTTCTGCTCCAACTTTATGACCTTGGCATCAGGATAATCTTGCTCGAAGTCAAGAATGTTGCGAATATCGGCACCCCGCCACCCATAAATACTCTGATCAGCATCACCAACAACACAGAGATTGCGATGTTTTTCAGCTAATAATCTGGCTAATAGATACTGAGCGCGGTTGGTATCTTGGTACTCATCAATAAGTATGTAACGAAACTTTTCCTGGTACTTTTCACGAACTTCCTGATTTGTTTTTAGTAAACTCACCGTAAGAACAAGTAAATCGTCAAAATCAAGTGCATTATTGCTCCGCAGTTTATGCTGGTATAATTCATAAACCTCAGCTACTTTTTGAGCATGAAAACTATCAGCTTGACGGGCAAATTCACGTTCGCTGGTCAGGGCATTTTTGGCGTTCGATATTGCCGACTGAATTGCATTTGGCGCATAAAGTTTATCATCAAGATTCATTTCTTTGAGACAGTTTTTTATAACCACCAAACTATCGGCAGCATCATAGATAACAAAATTGCGTTTATACGCAGCAAGATGTTCAATTTCCATCCGCAAAAACCTGGCACAAAATGAGTGGAAAGTACTAAGCCAAATATCTTTTGCCTGATGGCCAACCATCCGCGTAACCCTTTCACGCATTTCGGCAGCCGCTTTGTTGGTAAAAGTGATAGCTAAGATGTTGTACGGGGCGACATGCTGTTCAAGTAAATATGCAATACGGCAGGTCAACACTTTAGTTTTTCCGGATCCTGCTCCAGCCATTATCAGGAGCGGTCCGTTAATATGTTCAACCGCAGCCGTCTGGCCAGGGTTCAGTCCGTCAAATATTATATTCATAAATTCCTCCAAGATATTAGAAAACTATCATAAACATAAATATTTTCTCCAGATGTAAAGATAATTCCTGTGTTTTAATAAACAAAAATCCGGATAGCTGTCGAAAACCACGACAATCACCTTTGACATTGATAGTTTGGAAAAAAATTTGGCTGTCCACTTTTTGTGAGAACAGCCAAAGGAGTAACACTGACAATGTATTATCAAATCTTTATTACTAATTAATTTTCACGGGCGGCTTCCATCAGTGGCGGGATAACCTGTTTCTTACGCGACATAACATTAGGCAAATAGATTACCCCATCTTGTTCACCCCGGCCAAACGCCCGATGTATTAATTCTGCTGTCTTTCCGGCATAGATGAGATGCGTGCTTTCATTTATAATATCTGTAACCATTAGTAATATAAGATCGTTCTGTTCCTTGCCTATAATACTGTTCATTTCGTCAAGGATTTCATCCTTAATTGCCAAAACCTCGGCTGTATCCATTACAGAAATTTGAGCAACTGCTACATGCGATTCGCCAACTTGAAATTCCTTTAAGTCGTTGCGAACAATTTCGGCAGGCGTCATATCGCTAATGCTTGATCCGGCTTTTAAAACAGCCATACCAAATTCAACCAGATCAACGCCGGCAAGCTGAGCTAACTTTTCAGCAACTTGACGATCTTCAGCAGTAGCTGTTGGGGACTTAAACAAAACAGTATCGGATATAATTGCCGCCAGCAGTAATGCAGCAATGTCTTTGGGAATGTCTATATCCCGGTGCCAATGCATTTTAGCAACAATTGTCGCCGTACAGCCAACCGGTTCATGACGGATAAAAATCGGCTCATTGGTTTCAAGTCCGCCTAACCGGTGGTGGTCAATTATTTCAACGATTTGAGCTTCCTCGATGCCGTCTACAGCTTGCGTTCGCTCATTATGATCAACTAGAATAATTTTTTCCCGTTTAGGACTAATTAACTGGTCGCGGTGTATAATCCCGACCAGTTTCCCATTTTCGACCACAGGATAATTGCGGTATCTTGTTCCGGCAATCGCTTCTCTGATATCGCTTACTAAATCACTTGGGTTGAAAGCCATTACGTTAGTTTTCATAACAACACTAACTGGAACACTTTGGTTTATTAACCGCGCGCAAGTATAAGTATCATAAGGAGCGCTAATTACTACTATCCCTTTCGCTGAGGCAGCTTCGATAAGTTCAGGAGCAAGCTCAGCATCACTGGTTATAACAAGACAGGCTATATTGCGTTCTAACGAAGCCAATTGCGCATTATAACGATCAGCGACCAATACAACATCGTTGGCTTTAATGATTTTATTTATTGTAGTTGTGCTTCCTGCAGCAATCCGCAATTTGCCGGTAATTTTACGGTTAAGCTCACGGCCGCAAACCAAGGTACCGTCTAGCACCTTTAAAATCATAGCAAAATCAACACCAGCACGTTTTAAGTCCTGCATTTCGAGCTCTTCATAATATAACTTGGCTAAATCACCGACTGTAACAATACCGACAAGCATGCCGGACTTATCTACGACAGGAACTGATTTAACACTTTTGTTCTGCATTATATTACCCAGGTCACGCAATGTATCGTCTGGTGCTATCGTTACGTCATTACTAACCATAACATCCTTAACCCTTGGATATAGGTCTAGAATGAGCTTAGGCACGACATACCCGAATTTTTCAAGAACATATTTAGTTTCAGCGTTGATTTTTCCTGCCCGCGCCGCAACAGCATTTTCTCCCAGTGCCTGCTTAAGATGGGCATAGCCAATAGCCGAGCAAATAGAATCGGTATCAGGATTTCGATGTCCTATAACGTATATTGGTTTTTGTTGAGTATTCATACAAACCTCCGCTGCTTGTTGGATATTGCATATTTTGTGATAACTGCGTTTTCTATTATCCTATTTTTAGCTGTTTTGTGCAACAGCTTCCGGCCAAACTCGAACTATTCAGTATTTTTTAGTACATATGTTTGCCAAACATATGTACGCCATTGTATAATGATAGTATATGCAGTCGTCCACTTTATCAGCACTAAGTTTATGGGGTGATGACCTTGATACTATGCTCACGAACTCCTGCTTCAATAATTAAAGCAGCATTACTAGCCCAGATCTTAAGTGATTTGCCTTGTTTCAGAAGTGACCAGCAGGAACTCGGCCTTTTTATGCATACTGATGCCATTGATGCCGATAACTATAAGATTCCAGAACTAGTGGGGCAATTAAGGCAAAACTGCGGTCTGGATGCTGCTTGGCTGACGGCTGCCTCAGGTAAAACTCTAATTCATCATATCGCCGGCAATATGCGATATCAAGCTTCTGACCGCTCAGTTGTTATCTTTGCAGCAGTCGAGCAGGCGCTTCGCTATGGTCATGCTTACTGTCTAGGCGGAATAGGATCTATTAGCAGGATATTTATCGCTCGGACAAGAGCTGTCTGGCATGAAGTTCATCGAATGAGCGCCTTTATTCGTTTTCAGCCCGGCCCAAATAATACCCTTGTTACATCCCCTAAGCTATTTCATGATACTGCCGATATTATTCTAAGGAATATCTCAGCTAAATATCCTAATACCGGCTTGGTAATGGTGCTGCCCGAAAAAGCTATCAAAATCTATAGAGGTGATATTATCTCTGTGTCCCTTAACGAGTATAAGGCCTATTCCCATGGCGATAATTTCCAAAAAGCCTGGGAAACTTACTATAGCTCACAATATATTGCAACTCGTAAAAATATCGCTCTTGCCCAACGTTTTCTTCCCAAAAAATATTGGCTCTTTGTCAATTGTTGGGGTAAGAGCATAAAGTATTATGGAAGCAGGGAGCATGACTCCCCTGCTTTTTCTTTATTAGCAGTTAGCGATATACAAAATTCTATTTCTAAAACGATTAAAATTCC
>JAAYSF010000018.1 GCA_012523975.1 Veillonellaceae bacterium | reverse complement strand
TCTGATAGTTTGTTATATGCATGTAAAACAGCTATTGCTACATACGGGACAAAGAGTGCGCAAGTATACTTGAGAATGATTCTATCTCCAAGTTGTGATGGCAATCACATTATTTGGATATATTAGATGATATAATCTAATCAAGATAAGTTAACTGGAGGGATTGAATATGGAACAAAAATTTATTAAAAACATTGAGTTTAGCAAAGCTTTAGAGATGGCTGATTTGATCGATTATCAGCCTGGTAAAGTAATCAGTCTTACTTTGGTTCAAAACGAGCGGGTAAGCATAACATTATTTGCGTTTAGTCAGGGCGAAGGAATCAGCACCCACTCAGCACCTGGCGATGCCTTAGTTTACATTATCGACGGCGGAGCCGAGATTACCGTTGGTGACCAAATGATAAATACAGCTACAGGCCAAGTCGTAGTTATGCCGGCCAATATTCCCCACGGCTTGGAAGCCAGACAAAACTTTAAAATGCTGCTTGTTGTAGTTAAATAAGTTAACACGAAATAAATTCAGGAATTAAGCCGCTTCGAATCCTTGACAGTAAGTTAGGATTCCGGAAGCGGCTTAATTGTCAAAAAAAATATTTAGAACCTTGTACTTTTTTAACGTTTGCTATTGACATTTCAATTGTTGTTTTGTAACATTGTATACAATATCTAATGCAACAGAGCACATGTACTAAGAGAAAGTACATTTAAATGAATATCGTACTCACAAAAGTAATGACTGGGAACGGGATTATCTGCAAAACCCGCTGCAGAGAGCCGGTGGTTGGTGCGAACCGGCGCGGCGCGGATTATCTGAATCACCCACGAACTCTTTGCTGAATACATGAGGTAGTACTTAGACGGATTACCGTTTATGTGTTGCCAATGTCATAAGTTAAAGCGTTCGCCCTGCGTTAGAGGGCAGCCGGTGTTGGCCGGTGAATCAAGAGTACAATGCAGGGTGGTACCGCGGAACTTTCCGCCCCTGTCGCGCTAATTAGCTGCGCGACAGGGGCGGTTTTATATTTTTAAAAAAAATGAGTGAAAGGAGAATTCAAATGAGCCAATCTTTTACTATTATTTTAAAAGACCAGCCCGATACCCTTGTCCGCCTTACTGGCTTGCTTTACCGCCGTGGTTACCTAATCGAGAACCTTGTTGTCCAGCCAGCAGCTGAAGCTAGCAATGTACTGGTTAATATCAGCATCCGAAATTGCAAAACCGCTAATCAGCTTTTAAGACAGCTTGATAAACTCTTTAACGTAGTTACCGCTGAGGTTACCCCGCCTGCAGTTCAGTCAACTATGGGGTTTCAAGCATCTCTTGAACATGGTTACACTTCACCTATCTAGGCCTGTAATATTAGTTAAAACACTGCAATTATGAGGAGGATTTATATGAAAAAACTTTATTATGATCACGATGCTAACTGGGAACTTATACAAGACAAACATGTCGCAGTAATTGGCTACGGCAGCCAAGGGCACGCCCATGCTCTTAACTTAAAAGACAGTGGCGTTAATGTAACAGTTGGTCTATACGAAGGAAGCAAATCTTGGGAAAAAGCTATAAATGACGGTCTCAAAGTTGCAACAGTAAGTGAGGCTGTAAAAACTGCTGATATCGTTATGATGCTGCTACCTGACGAAAAACAAGCTGAAGTTTATCGCACGCAAGTAAAACCTAATTTAAAAAAGAATGCAGCCCTTGCTTTTGCCCATGGCTTTAATATTCACTATAACCAAATTCAACCGCCAAATGACGTCGATGTTTTTATGGTTGCGCCAAAAGGGCCTGGCCATCTCGTAAGACGCACCTTTACTGAAGGCAAAGGCGTTCCCTGTCTTTTGGCAGTACATCAAGACAGCACAGGGTTGGCTGACGATTTAGCTCTTGCCTATGCGCGAGGAATTGGCGGCACTAGAGCCGGTGTTTTAAGAACGACATTTGCTGAAGAAACGGAGACTGACCTATTCGGCGAGCAAGCAGTGCTATGCGGCGGCGTTACCGAACTTATCTGCGCCGGTTATGAAACCCTTGTTGAAGCGGGTTACCAGCCCGAATCAGCGTACTTTGAATGTTTGCATGAGATGAAATTAATTGTCGATCTTTTCTACGAGGGCGGTTTGGCGGCCATGCGTCATTCCATCAGTGATACCGCCGAATTTGGTGATTATATGACCGGCAGTCGTATTGTGACTGATGCCACTCGGGCAGAAATGAAAAAGATATTGGCCGAAATTCAAAATGGCGAATATGCGCGGAAATGGATATTGGAAAACCAGGCCAACCGCCCGGTATTTAATGCGATGCGGCGGAGCAAAGCGGCCCACCCTATCGAGGCTGTTGGTAAGGAATTAAGAGCTATGATGCCATGGCTTAAAAGCAACTAATTAGGAGGTAATTTCATGAGAATGTCGGGCAGCACTATTATCGTCAAATGTTTGCTAGAGCAAGGAGTAGATACTGTCTTCGGCTATCCGGGCGGCGCTATCATGCCCTTATATGACGCATTGTATGATGCGCCAATTCGGCATATCCTTACAGTACACGAACAAGGTGCCGCCCACGCTGCCGATGGATATGCAAGGTCTTCGGGTAAGGTAGGTGTTTGTATTTCAACGTCGGGACCAGGGGCGACTAACTTAGTAACCGGACTGGCGACTGCTTTCATGGACTCTTCGCCTGTTGTTGCTATCACCGGCCAAGTCTCGACGCATCTCCTCGGTCGCGATTCCTTTCAAGAGGTTGACATTACAGGAATTACCATGCCGGTTACTAAACATAACTTTTTGGTTAAGAACATCGAAGAATTAGCCGAAACTATTCATCTAGCCTTCGCAATTGCCGCCAGCGGGCGGCCCGGTCCCGTCTTGATCGACGTACCGCGCGATATATTACTTGGTGAAACAGAGGTAACCTCGCTTAAGCGACCTGCTGTTCAGCTTAACGCCGACTACCACCCCGAGCATGATGATGCCTTAAAAACCGCTGCCGCTGCACTGACAAAAGCCCGGAGGCCAATTATGGTAATTGGCGGTGGTGTTATTGCCGGAAATGCCTGTAAAGAATTGCTGGATTTTATCCAAAGTCAAAATATACCTGTCGCCAGTACCCTGATGGGCCTAGGAGCAATAGATCATAATAACCGAAATTTTCTTGGTCTTACCGGCATGCACGGTCAACGGGCTGCAAATTACGCTATTCACAATGCTGACCTTGTAGTGGCTGTCGGAACACGTTTTAGTGATCGGGTTACGGGTGATACCAATAGTTATGTATCGGGTAAAACGGTTATCCAATTCGATATTGACGCATCCGAAATTGATAAGAATATTACTGCCAATATCATGCTGATTAGCGAACTTCGTAACTCACTGGAAAGACTGGCCAAGACTTTAGATACGCGGCCGGCACAAGATCTTAACGAGTGGTGGACTAAGATTCGCGCCTGGCAGCAGCAATATAGCTTTAAATACGAACAAAGCAGCCTCAACGTACCTTGGATTGCTCGTCATATGTCAAGCGTAAGAACTCCCGTTATTTGGGTTACCGATGTCGGGCAGCATCAGATGTGGGCAGCTCAGCATCTGCATATTACCGGCCACCGGTCATGGCTTACTTCAGGAGGTCTTGGTACAATGGGCTTCGGCGTACCGGCTGCTATGGGCGCACAAGCGGCAAATCCTGATAAGCGAGTAGTTTTAATAGCAGGTGACGGCGGCTTTAAAATGACGGGTATGGAACTTTATACAATTGCTCATCAGCAACTCCCAGTAATTACCGTAATCGTAAATAACAGTTCTCTAGGTATGGTCCGTCAATGGCAGCATTTATTCTTTAACCGACGTTACTCCAGCACCATCCTACCGCAAAACTTCGATTTTGTAGGTTTCGCTGCATCGTGCGGTATTGAAGCCAAGAATGTAACAACTGCCGATGAATTTGTATCAGCCTTTGACTGGGCTATGAGCTTGAATTCACCAGCCGTTATTATTGTTAATATCGATCCTGAATTGCGGGTAGATCCGATGGTGGCTCCCGGTGCTCCTATAGATCAGTTTATTGAATCTTAACCCCAAATTTCTTGGAGGTCCGCTATGTCAAACCTGACTGAACTTAATAAATTAATCATTTTTCGGAATATCTTAAACGATACCATCCTTAATAGGCTGCTAGACTCAGCTGTAAATGATGCTCCGTCTATAAGTTACCAAATAACCCACGAACTGCTTACCAAGGCCGAGCAGCTACAACTGCAGGGCAATGCATTAAAAAGCTATCTTATGTATTTAATTTTAAACGACGAAAATATTTTCAGCACTACCGTAGAAACAACTGGCGGCGCAATAGGCGAGAGTCTATTCAAAGCCGTTGTCCATGATATTTCTATTCTGCAGGACGTTCTAAAAAGTGATTTAAGGTGCTTAACCAATGAGTTTCTCGAAGATTTCCATCCCACTCACTGCACCATCACGTCTAAAATTGAAGAAATGACAAACTATTTCCTAGACAATACCGGCAGCTGCCCGGCCGAAAAAATATTCAAGAAACTGGTTGACTACTACACAAGGTTTGGTCATGGAGAAATGGCCCAATACGCCGCCTTTCGTTGGAGTGAAGACGGGGTCTTAGTGGGTGTCAAACACTATGATCAGATTAGGCTTGAGGATATCATCGGCTATGACCGACAGAAGGAAACTCTCATTCGCAATACTGAGGCTTTCCTTGCTAACAAACCGGCAAATAATGTATTGCTTGTCGGGGCTAGGGGAACAGGGAAATCTTCATCTGTCAAAGCATTGGTCAACCGCTACTTTACCGACGGCTTAAGACTGGTCGAAATAGCTAAGCATCAAATAAAATACTTGCATGAACTAATGAGTTCTTTACGTAATCGGGGCAAAAAGTTCATCCTATTTCTTGATGACCTGTCATTTGAAGATTATGAAGTTGAATATAAGTATCTAAAATCAGTTTTAGACGGCGGGGTTGAGTCTAAGCCTGCAAATGTCATCATTATTGCAACATCAAACCGCAGACATCTAGTTCGGGAATTGTGGAATGATCGCAGCGAGAATAACAGTGATATTCATCGCAACGATACCATTAACGAGAAAATATCTTTATCCGACCGCTTCGGAATAACATTAACTTACTTACAGCCAAATCAGGAGGAGTATCTTACCATAGTTGAAGAGATGGCTAAAAAGCATAATATCGCCCTCTGTCCTGCCCAGCTCCGCTCCGAAGCTATTAAGTGGGAGCTCTCTCATTCCGGACGTTCCGGCCGAACGGCTCAGCAATTTATTTCATATATTTTAGGCAATGTTAAAACAGGCTGATTTTTAGAAAACCCCGGCTGCGCCGAGCTTTAGTGAAAGTAATATGACCAACCCTCTTCAAAGCGGGTTGGTCAATATTTTTTATTATTATTCGTATTCTATACCCGTTTGCAAGTCGTCGGCGGCGATGGTATCACAGCCAACTTCATATTTCATCTCAGTCGTACTATTGCGCGGTCCTTCATCAATTAAAAATTTATTACCAACATGGTCTTGTCCTGAGATATTTTTGCCATTCCAGTAATGATATACTTTTTCATTTGCCAAGTACTATTACCTCCTTTCAATACGTTCGGTAATAGTATTTCCAGCCGGAAATTAATAAATCATGGCAAATTAATGTTGCTGAATTTAACAACGCGGTGCTCCAACCATAATAAAAGCGCTATACAAAAAGCCAGCCAAGTCGTACCAACCGCAAATCCGGCCAAAACATCTGTCGGGTAATGCACCCCGACATAAATCCTACTAATCCCCACTACTGTTACTACTATGCTGGTTATAATAAAAACAATAACCTTTGACCGCCAAGATGCTAAACTGCGGATAGTCAAAAAGGCCAGCAAACCATAACAACAAACCGATACCATTGCATGCCCACTAGGAAAGCTATAGCCACCAATATCAATCAGGGGCAGCGTGTCCGGCCTGCTTCGCTGAAATAACTGCTTGAGCACCTCATTTAAAAACGCGCCGCCGGCCACACATAGAACCAGCGTTACTGCTTCATACTTACGTTTTCGCCTGAGCAGAATAATCAGCATGACAAAGGCCAATAGGGCATAAAATGAGGCTGAACCTAGATTGGTAACATTAACCATGAAAAAATCCATATATGAACTGGTAAAGCTGCGCACCAGCAATATTATAGACTGATCAAACTCAGCCATTGCCTGCTCAATTAACGTATTCCACGCTATTTTGCAAAACAACCCCAGCATAATTATACCTACCATTAAAGCCAGAACTATATGTAACCTTGAATTGCGTTTTACGCCAGGACAAATACCAGTATTCATTATTCCTCCTGGAAGCTGTATTGTTCTTTGAACCAATCATACGTAACTTGTATTCCCTTACGCAGCTCGGTACCCGCCCGCCAGCCCAATTTATTAATCTTTGATACATCCAATAGCTTAATCGGCGTACCATCAGGTTTACTCGCATCGAATTCTATCTTCCCTTTAAATCCGGTTATTTCAGCCATAAGCTCTGCAAGTTGATGAATGGTTATGTCAGAGCCAGTTCCAATATTAATTATTTCAGCGTCATCATAGTTGTCCATAAGATAACAACATGCTTCTGCTAAGTCATCGACAAATAAGAATTCCCGCCGGGGAGAACCTGTTCCCCATACTGTAACAATCTTACTTCCGGATACAGCAGCCTCATGGAATTTACGCATAAGCGCAGGCAATACATGAGATGTTTCTAGGTCAAAATTATCATTAATTCCATAAAGATTAGTTGGCATTACGGCAATAAAGTTACTACCATATTGCCTTCGATAAGCCTGGCAAAGCTTAATGCCGGCGATCTTGGCAATCGCATACCACTCATTAGTTAGTTCCAGTTTGCCACTTAAAAGATATTCCTCTTTCAACGGCTGGGGCGCGAATTTCGGATAGATGCAGGAGCTCCCCAAAAAAAGCAGTTTCTTTGCATTATACCTATGAGCAGCATGGATTACATTACTTTCTACCATTATATTATCATATATAAACTCAGCTGGATATTTGCTATTGGCCGCAATACCGCCTACTTTTGCGGCGGCAAGAAAAATATATTCCGGCCGATGTCTTGCAAAAAAGGCATCGACATCTGACTGATGTCGTAAATCCAACTCCCTGCTCGTCCGAGCAAGGATATTTTTATAGCCTTGGCTATTCAAATAACGGATAATTGCCGACCCAACCAAGCCGCGGTGTCCTGCGACATAGATCAAAGAGTTTTTCTCCACATCCAGCCACCCTCATTTCTATCTATTATCAATTATAAATTCCTATGCTTCACGTATTAAAAAATATGCTTTTATCCTTAGTTTTTAAAATATATAAGTAAAAAACCTACGATCTAATATTAATAGTCGTAGGTTTTTTACTGAACTGCAGCGGCAGCCCATTTTATAAAGTCATGTTTGTACCTTGCCCACAGCCTAGCGATAAGCTCAAAAAACAAAGTAACAAGGGGTCTGCAAAAATAACCGATGCACACGCCGATAATGAAACCAATCATTATTTCCCTCTTCTTTCACTTGTTTTTCTTAGCTAAAGCCTTAGCTTGATATATATTATGTAACACCTTATGTAGATGTGTCTGGATACATCCAGTTTTTATATTCGATAAGATTCTTAATAATGCAGATTCTTTCATCCTGTCCTAATTCAGGATTCATGATGGATATGTAGGCAAACACTTCTTCCGGAGTCAATGCTATAGGGGCCGGAATATCAGCATTCTTTGAGGCATCATGCTCACTAGACTGCTCAATAAGCAACCCAGTCCAGGCATTGTTTTTAGTAAAACTTAATCTTGTATATAAGGAGTCTAATTTAGCATTCGCAGTCGGTGTGTTGGCAATATTAATCAGACCATAGTCGTTATCACTTATCCGCTTGTAAGCTATTACCATTTCCTCCAAATTCTGCAGAGCCTGACTCGCTAAGCGATACCATGGCAAATCGGGGTCTCGTGTAAATAGAATTTCATTTAAACTTAGCCGGCTTTGTGGCTTAGTGTTACCATATACTGCCGCAAGTTCGTTGAAGTTTTGCTTTATTGCTTCAAGCTTATTGTAATCGAGCGCGAAAGCAACCAAGTCTAAGTTTAATTTTTCCGTAAGACCTTTAATCAAATCGCTCACACTATTCGATGGCTTATTCTGTAAGTGGTCAATTATTTGCGCATAGGGCATTCCGCAAATTGGCCCGTCGCAAATATAAGTAAGAATATTTTTAACCCCATGCTCCGCCCGCTTGGCAAATTCATAAACAACTTCAATAAAGTTGAAATAACAGATATCAGCTACCAGCAAATCAATTTTTCGGCCAGTTTGAACGCTCGCGCTGTCTAATGCATCCGCCATTTCCGGAAAACCCATAATGTAGGGAAGCTCTTGACTATAATCCGGCATTGAGCCAACAAACTGGTAACCATGACCGCCTAAAATTACCATATAGTGCTCCGCCGGAAAACCGTCTATTCCTGCTTTAATGAATTCGAATAAGCAATGGGGATTAGCCATATTTCTGGAGCCAAAATCATTCAGTAAAACTGATTTGCCGCCTGTTAGCAAATAACGGCGAACACCTGTCCATTCATTACAATCTCGAGATAGAACAAGCCCTGGCCTAAACATTTTCACCAGTGTTGTATCCACTCGGCCAATTTCATAAATAACATTTATGTTAGTATGACAGCTTGCTTCTGCCGCAAGCATTGCTTGCCACGTTTCAGGCTCTAAGTCATTATTGCCATTAGCATAGATGAGCACAGTCCATTCCTTTGTGTCTTCTTTCATCATAACATCACCTCATAACCCGCTATGACAGTATATGAAGTGGGAAATTTAATGTTACGCGTGCTCACCATACAATAGCATGCTACATATCATAATATTAGCTAGAAGTTTTATGTCTCTCACGTCTGTAAAGTTAGGTCGATTAAATTATTAAATGAAACGGAGGGTTTTACCGGTGAGTGATAAAGACCGCGCGGCACACTTTGTTAAAAAACTTTCTATCAGCCCTGAAGACGCATTGGATCGCGCTGATAAATGCTGCAAAGATCATTGCAAGGACGACTGTAAAGATGATTGCTTCGATCACTGTTTCAAACATGATTGCTTTAAGGACTGCTGCAAAGATGATTGTTTCAAGGATGATTGCTTCAAGCATGACTGTAAACACGACTGCAAGCATGATGATTGTTGCCCAACAAGAGGTATTGGTTTCGCCGACATTTTAATGTCACTAAAAAACATCAAGGAGAGATAATGCTGTTTAGGTAACCACTTAACATATTCCCCATATACTGTAATAAGAAATAAGAGTGAATGCTCTGAGAAGGAGGGACTACATTGGGCCGTGATGATACCTTCAGAGGGTGCTGCTGCGATCCAAATGAAACGGCTGCTATTATTGCCTGTATATGCGACCTTAAACGTAAGATAGAATGCGTCGTTGATTGTATGGACGGCTGCAACAGCCACACTAAGGAAAAAATTGTTTTTTGTATCATATTGGAAGAATTGCGGAAAATCTTAGAACAACTGGAAAACCCTAAATTCGGGTTAAATGAAATCAAGCAAGAGATTATTGAGATCAATAACATTGTATCCAATTCAGCCCTAATCTTGCGGGAAATTAGAACTGATGTAAATGATATTGAAAACCTGCTGACTAACGAAGCTTTTGGCCTTTGCGAAATTAAGAGCGAAATAATTGAAATCAACGACCTCTTAACAAATGGCACGTTTGGCATTAAGGAAATCAAGAATGAAGTACGGATTATCGAAAACACGACAAGTATAATTAACGATACCTTATCAAATGGAATGTTTGGTCTAAAAGAGATAAAAAACGAGATTATTGAAATCAACACTACCGTCGATATAATCAATTCTACGGTAAACAACGGGCTTTTTGGTCTTAGAGAAATTAAGAATGAAATTATCGACATCAATGATATTCTCACCAATGAATTTTTTGGCCTTAATGAAATTAAAAATGAAGTTCGAGAAATAAACGATCTAATCAACAATGGTGCTTTCGGCTTAGGTGAAATTAAAAATGAAATCCGGGTCATCGAGAACAATACAAACCTGCTAACAAACAATGTTTTCGGGCTAAACGAGATTAAGAATGAAGTCCGGGGCATTGAAAACACTGTGTCTGTTATTAACAACACTATCAATAACAAATCCTTTGGCCTGAATGAAATCAAAAATGAGATTCGCGGCATTGAGAATACTACAACTATAATTAATAACACGATTAATAATAACTTCTTCGGCCTTAACGAAATTAAAAATGAAGTAAGTGTCATCGAGAATGTCGTTACCAACCGCTGTTTTGGTCTTAAAGCAATTAAAAAAGAAGCTATCTGTATTGAAAGAATTCTTAGAAACCCATGTTTCGGCCTTAAGGAAATCAAAAATGAAGTTCGAAACATTGAAAATCAGACAGAGCTGATAACCAACAATATATTTGGCCTCAATGAGATTAAGAACGAAATCCGTAACATCGAAAATCATACTGTGCTGATTACCAACAACGTATTTGGTCTGAATGAGATCAAGAACGAAGTCAGGGATATTGAAAACACGGTACGAATTATAAATGAGAGTGTTAATAATCCTACTTTCGGTCTTAATGAGATTAAAAACGAAATCCGCAACATTGAAAACCATACTGTACTGATTACTAATAACGTATTTGGTCTTAACGAAATCAAAAATGAGGTCAGAGATATTGAAAATACTGTACGCATAATCAATGAGAGCGTTAATAACGGTGCTTTCGGCCTCAATGAGATCAAAAATGAAATCCGCAACATTGAAAATCACACTGTGCTGATTACTAATAACATATT